>JANMWF010000100.1:0-8648 GCA_031393845.1 Nitrosomonadales bacterium
GCACGTTGCAGCGCTGGCAGGTTGATCAGTCGCTGGGCGATCAACGCCCCTGTCGGACACAAACACCGACAAACAAGCTCAGTGTGCGGGAGCGTAAACACGTATTGACGGTTGCCAATTCGGACGAATTCGGTAGCCTGCCACCCAGTCAGATCGTGCCGATATTGGCGGATAAACGACCCGCGCAACGCCGTCACAAACCGCGTGCGCTCGGCGGAACCGCGTTCAATCAGCTGTTCAGTTGGAACACACTTACCTGCCGACGCCGGTGAAGGGCATCTATTTATACCTGTATTGGTTCATGGATATTTTTAGCCGGCAAGTTGTCGGCTGGCAGATTTATGATGCGGAAAGCAGTGCGCTGGCGAGCGATGTTATGTGTGACATTTGCGCACGAAAAGCCATCAAACCGGATCAGGTGGTACTGCATTCGGACAACGGCAATCCGATGAAAGGCGCCATGATGCTGGCTACCTTGCAAGCACTGGGCGTCGCGCCGTCGCTTAATCGTCCGGCGGTCAGCAACGATAATCCCTATTCGGAATCGTTGTTCAAGACCCTGAAATACCGACCCGCGTATCCGCGCCGGGCGTTTGAAAATCTGCTCGCCGCAAGGCAATGGGTTGGCTTATTTGTGCAATGGTACAACGAAGAACACCGACACAGCGCCATCAACTTCGTGACCCCGGCAAAGCGCCATGCTGGCCTCGACAGGGCATTATTGGAGAAGCGTACCATCGTCTACGAGGCGGCAAAGAACAGATGCCCTGAACGTTGGAGCGGGGTCACACGAAATTGGCAGCCAGCTCTCGTTGTGCACCTGAATCTGGATCAACACATTAAAGACGAACACAAGAAAGGAGATTTAGCGCATAAAATAGCAGCATGAACAAAAATATTCAGGCGACAACTAGATTGATAATTACCGTGCGCAAATGGAGGGTTGCGTGTGACAGTCGCCGATAGGGGCGTACACGGGGCGCATTTTGATCCAGACCTAGAGCGAATTTTGCTTGACTTGAAAGTGCCGTCCGAGATGGAGACGATGATCTGACCCATGACGCGCACATGCGCTCGCCGTATACCAAGCTGATGGTGAAATGGCCTTCGCGGGAAATTCATTTGTTGGTTCAGTCTGTTGTGTATTACTTAAAGGGTAGATTTTAGGAATTTTGACGGCGAGGTGTTAAAGATTGGTTAAGAAAACCAGCGTAAAAAGGCAGCTGCAGTAAGTGCAATTATTCCTAACGCTGTGAGTAGTTGCCATGCGAGAAGCCGACGCTCTATGGCCAATGTAGCGGAGTAACGTAGGTAAAGTATGACAATAGTCAGTCCAGATACTGCACATAACATTTTAATAAGCAACGCAGCCATAGCAATGCCATGTATGTCTGGAAGTTTGCCATAGTAATGATAGCTGATTGCAGCAAAGCTCATGCCGCTCATTGCTTGAGCTGCCCATCCGGATCCCACCAGCCAAGCGAGTTTGAGGCGTGTGACTGCAGTTTGTGTTGCTGGATATAATGCAAATGCGGCGCCGCCCACAACAGCAACGGCACCGAAATTATGCGCCACCTGCGCTACGGAGTAGTACAGGTTTTCCATGGTAACCACGCCGTTATACTATGCTAATGTTAGTGCATGCTTGAACTCCGATAGGAGCATGTCCCTTGTTAACTATTTTGATGCATATGGCGTGTTTTCCCGGTTCTAACGACTCAATGGTGTGGTTACCTTTTAATTTGCGTAATACAATGGCCTCCTTGTCGTCTACGTATAAATGTACATGATCGCCATTTTGTCCTGGCACAACCTCGTAGGAAACTTCGATTTTTGATTTCCTACTTATTTTTGCACCATCAACGGGCGAGGAAATAGATATCGACGCGTCAGCGGCAAGCACAACTGGAACATAACATCCAAATAAAAATGATATTACTAGTAGGTTAAGTTTGCGCATAGCTTTTCTCCTTGAGATGTGTAAATAAAAGTGTCAGTTTAATTGTTCGGGAGCGTTATTTGCTGCATTTAGCAGCTTTGCCAATATAGCACGTTAAACAGATATGCTGGGCAGATAGCTTATTTTCACCCTTAAAGAAAAGACGTTTATTTTCTCTGCAATTGGCGGATTAAACTCTGAAGTACAACTTTTGTAAGTGAGTTCAAGTTTACAAGTGTTTAGGACTGAACAAAGATAAACGTAGCTGGCAACCAAAATAGGTCCAATCGTTACATAATGAGCGTAAGCAAGCCAATATCAATAGACAAGTAATTTTCATCGAACTGCTGGGCGGGAAAAAGCTGCTAATGCTAATTTGATAGTATTTAGCCAATTCAATTGGCTGGTGAAGATGTAATAATTTTAAGTAATAAAAAAGCCAGATTTCTCTGGCTTTTTTATTACTTAAATAAATTTTGTTAAGCTGGCTTGCAAGAGCCACTAGTTTAAGATTAGCACGTTAGCAACAATTTCGGCACCACCCACAATAACGACGATACCGAAATTTTACTCAAAATTCATTCACTATACGGACGGTATAGTTCAAATTTTACAAGTGTACTAAATTCGTTTTAAACCGTAACTGCAACGCAAGCTTGCGTTCCAATATCAACCACCTCATGGAATTCATCTACTATCTTGATACAGATGTCATGTTTTCCTGGTGCGAGCAAGTCCAGACCAACTGTGAAGCCATAGCTACCGTTTAACAAATGTATTCCGGAAAAATGCTTGCCATCTATAAACAGATGCCCATGCTCATCGTTGTATAAAATAGTTGGCGATTGATAACGGTATGTACCTTCAGGAGCCAACTTCGTGTAACCGGCATTTTGAGGTTGACGAGTCGTATCAACAAAGTTCCCGCCCGGTGTTATTGCGTATTGAAGCCTGATCTTTGCCGGTTTTGTACCTGCTTTGGTATCAGTATTTTCTACGACTGCATTCATTGTTACCGTTGTACCAGTACCCCTTGCATCGTCATCATTAACGAAGTGTTGTTTTGTATAGGTTCTGCTTGGTCTGGCTTCTTCCTTATGGTAACCAAGGCCTGTCTCTATCGGAGCTACACAATAGGGGGCTCCGCTGGCTATACAGCCTCCAGTACCGTTTGCCCTGTCTCCTGCCCATGCTTCGTTAAAGTCTGTATCGTAAATTGGTTTGCCATCTACATACGGTACAGCAGTTTTAAAGTCTGGAGTATATTTGGTTGGCTGTTTTCCATGATAACTGGCTTGACCGGAGCCGCCTTCTTCTTTCTGCCATTGATCCAAATGATGCTTCCCAATGTTAAACTGCCCTTGGGTTTCATATTGGTATGCAGGAGCTACTACACCACCGCCGGAAGGATAGTTGCCTGGTATGCCGAGTTGCGCTTCAGGATGCAGATTGCCAGCTTGTGGATCAGATGCAAACGAACCTGCTGCAGGAAGGAAATTGAATTGAGCGTGTGGGCCGTCATATGCCATGGCAGCCGGGGAACTAATAGCAAGCAGTAGTGCCAGTGAGTTAACTCTGCGCATAATTATTACTCCTCTAAGTAAATAAATAAATAAGATAAACCCACTCGTACCGTCCGCGGGGGCTCTTAGAAACTTCTAACAGCTGGGTCAGGGTATCATAATATTAGGGAGTACTGCAAAAAATATTTATAGTTTTGTGCTATGACTTAATGGCGGTATATTCCCTATTTGACAGGGTTTAAAATGTAGTCGCTATACGCTGCCATTTTTCTTTGATGCGGTTTGAGCGCTAGATCTCCGGTTATGTCGGAGATCTAGCGCTCTTGCGGAGGTATTGTGCTGGGGGTGGGCCGTGATTCGGCGTAATTGATGAGTGAGTCGGGAGGGCGGGTGATTGAGAAAGCTAATTTCATGTTAGCTGATTATTTTCAATATCCGCTTCAGGTAAGTCCCCGTAACGCTTTCCGGATTGGCGGCAATGTCTATTGGTGAGCCTTGTGCAATGATATGTCCGCCTCCCTCGCCGCCTTCAGGTCCGAGGTCTATGATCCAGTCGGCGGTCTTTATTACATCGAGGTTATGTTCGATTACTACCACAGTGTTTCCTTGGTCACGTAGTTTCTGAATGACTTTCAGAAGCAGGGCGATATCATGAAAATGCAGGCCGGTTGTGGGCTCGTCCAAGATGTACAGAGTACGTCCGGTATCGCGTTTGGAAAGTTCCAGCGACAATTTGATGCGTTGTGCTTCGCCGCCGGATAGCGTAGTCGCGCTTTGCCCCAGTGTGATGTAGCCGAGCCCCACGTCGAGCATAGTTTGCAGTTTGCGTGCGATGATTGGTACTGGCTTGAAAAACTCATGCGCATGTTCCACTGTCATCTGCAAAATTTGGTGGATGTTCCGACCCTTGTATTGTATTTCTAGTGTTTCGCGGTTGTAGCGCATGCTATGACACACGTCGCATGGCACATAGAGATCAGGCAGGAAATGCATTTCGACTTTGATCACGCCATCGCCTTGGCAGGATTCGCAGCGTCCGCCTTTTACATTGAACGAGAATCGCCCCGGACCATAGCCGCGCTCGCGCGATTGCGGCACTCTGGCGAATAGTTCGCGGATGGGAGTGAACAGGCCGGTATAGGTAGCGGGGTTGGAACGTGGGGTGCGTCCGATGGGCGACTGATCCACGTTAATGACCTTGTCAAAAAATTCCAGCCCGTCGATTTTGACGAACGGCGCGGGCTCGGCGTTGCTTCCATATAAGTTTTGTGCGACGGCGTTATACAGCGTGTCGTTGATGAGGGTGGACTTGCCGGAACCGGACACGCCTGTGACGCACACCAGCAGGCCAATAGGTAAATTAAGCGTGACGTGTTTCAGGTTGTTGCCGCATGCGCCTTGAATTTGCAGTATGCGTTCCGGATCGGGGGGGAGATATTTTTTTGGCGCTTCGATGTTGCGCCGACCGGAAAGATAATCGCCCGTCAGCGATTGCTGGTTGGCACACACTTCTTGCGGCGTGCCTTGCGCGACGATCATGCCCCCATGCTCGCCCGCACCAGGACCCATGTCCACCACGTGGTCGGCAGCCCGGATGGCATCCGCGTCATGTTCCACTACGATTACACTGTTGCCCATGTCACGCAGGCGTTTCAGCGTGCTCAGCAAACGATCATTGTCACGCTGATGCAGGCCGATGGAAGGTTCGTCTAACACATACATCACACCAGTCAGGCCGGAGCCAATTTGCGATGCTAGGCGGATGCGCTGTGATTCGCCACCAGACAAAGTCTCTGCCGAACGATCTAACGACAGATATTCCAGGCCGACGTTGTTGAGAAAGGTAAGGCGGCTGGCGATTTCGTGAACGATTCTTTCCGCGATGGCCTGCTTGTGACCTGGTAGCTTCACCTGTTGGAAGAAAGTGAGCGCCTGCTTCAAGGGCAATGCACTAAGCTCATAAATGGCATGGTCTGCGATGCGCACATTGCGGGCTTCCAGGCGCAGGCGCGTACCCTTGCATTCAGGGCAGATGCAGGTGTTAAGATGCTTTGCCAGTTCCTCGCGCACGGTAGGTGATGTGGTTTCCTTGTAACGCCGCTCCAGATTATTGATAATGCCTTCGAATGCATGCTCGCGTAGTGTGGGTTTGCCGCGCTCGTTGAGATAGCTGAATGGGATTTCTTCCTTGCCGCTACCGTACAAAATAATCTGTTGTGTTTTTTCCGGCAGGCTTTCGTACGGACGTTCCAGATCGAAATCGTAATACTTGGCCAAGCTGTCCAGCATCTGGTAATAAAACTGGTTGCGTCGATCCCAGCCTTTAATTGCCCCAGAACTTAACGACAACTGTGGGAAAGCCACAATCCGTTTTGGATCGAAGAAACTGATACTGCCTAACCCATCGCATTTCGGGCAGGCACCCATGGGGTTGTTGAATGAGAACAAGCGCGGTTCCAGTTCTGGCAACGAATAACTGCAGATTGGACAGGCAAATTTGGCGGAGAATATATGTTCTTTGCCGCTGTCCATTTCCACTGCCAATGCGCGCCCTTCGGCATGGCGCAATGCGGTCTCGAATGATTCCGCCAGACGCTGCTGGTTGTCTGCGCTGGCTTTCAGCCGATCTACCACAATCTCAACAGTGTGTTTCTTGTTCTTTGCCAGCGTGGGCAGTTTGTCTATCTCATGCACGGTGCCGTTTACGCGCAGCCGCATGAAACCTTGCGCACGCAATTCATTAAACAAATCGACTTGTTCGCCTTTGCGCTCAATGACCAATGGAGAAAGAATCATGATGCGCGTGTCTAGTGGCAGTTGCAGCACATGGTCCACCATCTGCCCAACGCTTTGGGCCTGTAACACTAGGTCATGCTGCGGGCAATAGGGATCACCCGCGCGCGCAAACAGCAGGCGCAGGTAGTCGTGAATTTCCGTCACCGTGCCGACGGTGGAACGCGGGTAATGGGAGGTGGCCTTTTGCTCAATGGCGATGGCAGGTGACAAGCCCTCGATCAAGTCCACATCCGGCTTTGCCATTAGTTGCAAAAACTGGCGCGCGTATGCGGAAAGCGATTCGACATAGCGTCGTTGTCCCTCGGCATACAAAGTGTCAAAGGCGAGGGAAGACTTGCCGGAACCCGACAATCCGGTGATGACCACAAGTTGATTGCGCGGCAAATCGAGGCTGATGTTTTTAAGGTTGTGCGTGCGTGCGCCACGTATTTTGATACTGTCCATGCCGGTTACCGTAGGTTGCGCTAAACCTGCTAATATACGCGATTTTTTGCGCTTTCAATACTTCAATATGGAATACACACCTGATTCAATGACGCCACTTGAGCGCCGCGCCAGCATGGGCTTAGCCGGTATTTACGGCTTGCGCATGCTGGGGCTGTTCATCATTCTGCCGGTATTTGCACTGTATGCCGCCGAACGACTGCCCGGCGGCGAAAATCATATCCTGATTGGCATTGCCCTTGGTGCTTACGGCTTGACCCAGGCTGTATTACAAATCCCAGCTGGATGGATGTCCGACCATTACGGGCGCAAACCGGTGATCTATGCGGGACTTCTTCTGTTCGCTATCGGCAGTTTCATCGCAGCTTCGGCGGACAACATCTATTGGGTCATCGCCGGGCGCGCGATCCAGGGCGCGGGAGCAATCAATGCTGCAGTGATGGCGCTAACCGCCGACCTGACACGCGAGGAAGTACGCACCAAGGCGATGGCGATGATAGGCATCACCATTGGTATTACATTTTCGATATCACTGGTGCTGGCACCAATGTTGTATCAAGCGATAGACGTGCCCGGAATTTTTGCACTAACCGGCGTATTGGCTCTTCTGGCCATGCTGTTTGTGGCATTTGTAATTCCAAATCCGGCCATCACGCGCTTCCATTCTGGTTCCGGGACGAGCAGCAAGCGATTTGGTGATGTGCTGCGTAACAAGGATTTGCTGCGACTCGATTTCGGTATTTTTTCCTTGCACGCGATTCTGATGTCGGTATTCATGCAAGTGCCATTCGTACTGAAAAATAATGGGCTGGAGGTTGCGCAACACTGGCAAGTGTATCTGCCTGTCATGTTGCTAGCTCTCATGTTGATGGTGCCGCCCATCATTGTCGCCGAGAAAAAAGCAAAGATGAAGCAGGTGTTTATGGGCGCGATTGCACTGGCAGCGCTAGGGCAATTATCATTGATGCTGATGCAGAGCAGTGTATGGGGTGTGATGTTGTCGCTGTTGCTGTTCTTCACCGCATTTAACGTATTGGAGGCGACATTGCCTTCAATGATCAGTAAGATTGCCCCGCTGGCGGCCAAGGGAACGGCGATGGGCGTATATAGCAGCGTGCAATTTTTCGGCGCATTTTTTGGTGCGATTGCGGGCGGTTTTTTGATGCAATATTTTGGCGGTAATGCTGTGTTTGCATTTGCGGTAGGTTTGTTATTGCTGTGGTTGCTAGTTGCCAGCACCATGCAGCCGCCTGCAGCGGTGCGTACTAAAATGTATCCATTGCCTGAAATGGATGGGCGCGCGGGCGCTGTTTTGCAACAACGCTTGGCGCAATTAAATGGAGTGCGCGAAGTGATGGTGGTGCCAGTCGAATGCATGGCTTGTCTTAAAGTAGATATGAGTGGCTTTGATGAAGCCGCAGTAGAAAATTTAGTGAAAGGGGAATGACATGTCGGTAAACAAGGTAATTTTAGTAGGACGGCTGGGTAAGGATCCGGAAACGCGTTACATGCCCAATGGCGAAGCAGTGACCAATGCCACGTTGGCTACCTCAGAAAACTGGAAGGACAAAAGCGGCGAGAAACAGGAAAAAACAGAGTGGCATAACCTGACTTTCTACCGTCGTTTGGCAGAAATTGCTGGAGAATTTCTGAAGAAAGGCTCGATGATTTACGTTGAAGGCAAGCTTGCCACGCGCAAATGGCAGGACAAGGAAGGCAAGGATCGCTATACCACCGATATCATTGTTAATGAGATGCAGATGCTATCCAGCAAATCTGGCAGCGGTAATTTTGACATGGTGGATAAACCACCTGCATCATCGTCAGTTGGTGAGCCTGCTACCAATAAACCGGCACCAGCCAAGAGTGGCGGCTTTGATAATTTTGATGATGACATACCGTTTTAGCGGGTACCAGATATAATGATGTAAACATAAACCCATAAT
>JANMWF010000115.1:0-3516 GCA_031393845.1 Nitrosomonadales bacterium
CGATAGTGTTGCGCAACTGAGAAAATTGTTCGAGCGCGTGGTACTTTCCTGTTGGATGCGTGACGGCGATGCGCACCTGAAAAACTTTGGCATGCTCTACGAGCATCCTGCTGCAGCCAGGTGTCTTGCACCAGTCTATGACGTGGTATGCACCGATGTGTATCCGGAGTTGGACGGTAAATTGGCATTGAAGCTCAACAAGAGCAAAGCCTTTCCGACCAAGGAAGATATCGTTGAGTATGGGAATCGGTTAGGACTTAACGGAGACGAGGTGGCAGAAATCCTTGGGCGTATTGAGGATGCCTATAGTGCAGTGATAGTGAGGTGCGAAAGCGATCCTCGATATCAGGGCGACAGCTTGCTTGCTGATCTTCAGAAAGCGATCGAACGCACTGGGTTGCGAAGTCATATGCCTTCAAGCGGGATTTCAGGCTCGTGATGGTAACGCCGCGATAAAGTAAGGATGTCGCTAATCTGTGTCTTAAATATTGATAGCAAAGCAGTATTTTTGAGAATGGTACAAACAATGGTATCGTCAAGTTTTTTCAATAATATTGCTCATAAAATCAATGTGATAAATGCGTCGTTTACAATTGAGTGGGAGTGAGTGGTATGCCAAGTGGCAATATTTTCTTCAGTGCTGTCAATGGGTTGTGTGTTTGAAATATCACTGCGGCTACATCGTCAATTAAACAGGTTTTCCGCGGTAAGCGATTGATGTCGAAAGGCTTCACGCTTGTCGCCATGTCAGCAGATCGTGCATGCAGCGTAAATATTTGACGGTAAACCTGACGGTAGATTTATCCTTAAAATCTAGGCATTTGCGTTTACCGTTGAATCTGTACCTGCCGGGCTATCTTATTCACCTGACGGCAGAACTCAGGCTGGACGGACAGATTGTTGCCAACGGCGGCACCTTTACCATGGGCGATGAACTGGTTTCTAATAACGCATTGTTTGACCCAGCACGAGGCTGGGATTTCGGCGAAGACAATCTGCCCATTGCGGGAGAATATATTGCTACGCATGTGGATTTGCAGGGGGTTTCTATCGCTCAGCTTCAGAGTCTTAAAGATAAACTAACTGCTACGCAGGCCAAGCTTCAAGCACAACAATTTGCGGGTCTGAACAAGGAAGATATTTCTGGCGATATTTTATACAGCGCTGTGTTGAGCTACTTCACCTCCAACCAAGCTGCTTCACAGATTGCGCAGCGTGCTGCAGGCATTGTCGAATACCGCCGCCCCTCATTCGGCAACTTCATTGCAAGCTTAAAAACCGGCTACTGGTTCGGCATTCCCAAGAATGTATCCTTCCCTGGATTAATAATGGACATCAATCGTTATGCGAGCATCGTGGTGGCGAAAGACAACAGTTCGGTAGTTGGGTATATGCTGCAAAGCGGCATGCGCGAATCGGCCTATGAGCATCTGATACCGGAGAAACTCTTCACTGATCCGCTCGATCCCAACCGACCGCAGGGCGTAAGTGCAGTTAAAGCGTTGGCATTGGCGGCAAGTCAGGGGCAGAAGATTTACACGCTGAACGTAGCGAATCAGGCCAATCACGCTACCTTGTTGGCGCAGATCAGTATTGATTCTCAGGCGATGGCGGATATACAGAATGGCTTGGCAGCAGGTAAGGAAGTGACCGTGCATCAAGCGCCTATTACGCAAAGTGGCTGGACGGGGAGCGGTTACATTATCACTGATCCGGCAACCGGGTCGGGGGCTTATAAGATTAGCGGCGGGGTGAACGGTGGCGTGATCTTGTTTGGTGCCATGGTTATGATATTGCAAATTCTATTAGTTTTCGTTGCTACGTCTGCTGCGATTCTTTTTATCGGTGGATTATTAGCACTTGTTGCGGGTGGTTTGCTCGGATTGTCGTTATCAGATGATCCATTTGCGTTGGCAGAATTTGCAGGAGCTCGTTTATTGGTAGCAGTTTCAACAATAGCACTTCTTGTGGTTGTAGAAGGATTCGTACTTTTGCCTTTAGCAGCGACAATAGGCGTTGCCATAGCAATAGTGGCTGCATTTGCCACGCTTGTTAACGTGTTGTTTAAAATATTTGCAATAAGAAATGAAATGTTTTTGTTGCCGCATAATGAACGGACTGTATCGGTATGAAAATACATAACATACTAAATTTAATATCTACGAAGTGTAAGATTCTGGGTTTTACCTTACATAAATTATTGACTGATAAATGGTTACTTATTGTCAATACGAGAGATGCCGATAAAATTAATTCGTTAAAGGTGAAAGCCGATAGGTCATTAGATCCAAATCGTAAAAAATTCTTTATTTTTGGTTCCTATATTTATCTTTTAGGAGAAATTGTTTTTCTGTTGATTGTTCTTTATGCGATTTTCAAATAGCAATCCTCCTGATTGTAGGCGGAATTAAACTAATATCTCCATGTTCGCCTCCCTCATTCTGCGCCTCCCAAGGAAACCGAACGCGAATTCAAAGCCAGCCTGTTCAAACCGCAAGCCATCCACCTGGCCGGCCCCATCCCCAACGGCTTCACTTTGCCCGCGACCAGCTTGCCGCTCACCCCGACCCCTGACGACTTAGCAGCCACCGAAGACATCCCCCGCACCCCCGCAATCAAAGCCCTTGCCGCCAGCCTGAACAACAACCCCGTGCAAATCTACAACTGGGTCAGGAACAACATCGAATACCTCCCCCCACCTACGGCTCTATACACCCCCGGTGTCAGACTAGTTGTCGCCTCAAAAAACATAACTTTGAGGGAAGGAGACCACAATGGAAAAACGTAATTCAGAAGCATTTATTGAGCAGGCGTTAATCAAGGTATATTCGCGTGGAGAACGGATGATACAGTCGGTCGCGGAAGAGCTGAATGTGAACTGTCATACGGTAAAAAACTGGATGAAAAGAAAAAGAGCGAGCACGGTCGGCTTGTTGACGACCAAAGAACGTCGCCCGCAGGATTGGACGACCGAACAGCAGTTAGTTGCGTTGCATGAAACGCATAGTCTGACGGGTGAAGCCTTGCACACATGGTGTCGTGAAAACGGTTTATTCACCCGTCATTTATCCAGCTGGAAAACGGTTTTTTGTGAGGGCACAAAGGTGGCATCGGGAACGCGTGCAATACGGGTATTGAAAGATGAGCATGAGCAACTCAAGCGTGAATTAATCCGCAAAGAGCATGCGTTGGCGGAGACGGCTGCATTGCTGACCCTACAAAAACAGTTCCGCGTGCTCTGGAAGGACGAGGTCAAATGACCTCTCTTGCAGAGCGCAGACAGATCATCACCTTGGTGCAGGAAGCCATGACTTCTGGCGCACGCCAGGATCGTGCCTGTACGGTTATCAACTTTAGAGGCGCCCTTTAACGCACGCACGTTGCAGCGCTGGCAGGTTGATCAGTCGCTGGGCGATCAACGCCCCTGTCGGACACAAACACCGACAAACAAGCTCAGTGTGCGGGAGCGTAAACACGTATTGACGGTTGCCAATTCGGACGAATTCGGTAGCCTGC
>JANMWF010000134.1:0-3632 GCA_031393845.1 Nitrosomonadales bacterium
ACGGCGCTTGAAAAACGTATGTCGGCATTAGCCAAGCGCGATATTCCGGTAACGCGTAAAGAGTTGCCGCGCGATGAAGCGGTGGCCTATTTTAAAAGTATAGGTGAGCATTACAAGGCGGAGATTATCGAATCCATTCCCGTCGAGCAGGGCGTGTCACTTTATACCGAGGGTGATTTCACCGATTTGTGCCGTGGCCCGCATGTGCCGTCTACGGGCAAGCTCAAGGCGTTCAAGTTGATGAGTGTGGCTGGCGCATACTGGCGCGGGGATCAACGCAACGCCATGTTGCAGCGTATTTATGGTACAGCCTGGGCCAAGAAAGAAGATCTTGATGCCTATCTACACCGCTTGGAAGAGGCGGAAAAACGTGATCATCGAAAGCTTGCCAAGCAGCTCAATTTGTTCCACATGCAGGACGATGCGCCCGGCATGGTGTTTTGGCATCCGAATGGGTGGGCTATATGGCAGGTAGTCGAGCACTACATGCGCGTCAAATTCCGTGAGTATGGTTATCAGGAAGTGCGCACTCCAACCATGATGGATCGTACGCTGTGGGAGAAGTCTGGGCATTGGGAAAATTATCACGACAATATGTTCACTACCCATTCAGAGGCGCGGGATTTTGCGGTGAAGCCGATGAATTGTCCGGGACACGTACAGATTTTTAATTACGGTTTGCGCAGTTATCGCGAGTTACCCCTGCGACTGGCCGAATTTGGATCTTGTCACCGTAACGAACCGTCTGGTTCTCTGCATGGCTTGATGCGTGTGCGCGGCTTTACCCAGGATGATGCACATGTTTTCTGTACTGAACGTCAGATCGAAAGTGAAGTAGCGGATTTCATCGTGATGTTGCAAAAGGTGTATGCAGATTTTGGTTTTAATGATGTTTTGGTAAAACTTTCAACTCGTCCAGAGAAACGAGTTGGTTCCGATGAAACTTGGGATAAAGCGGAGGCGGCACTGGCTGCGGCATTACGTCAGAATAATTTAGAATATGAATTGCAACCCGGCGAGGGGGCATTCTATGGGCCCAAAATAGAATTCTCTTTGAAAGACACGCTCGGGCGTGTGTGGCAATGTGGCACCATTCAGCTGGATTTTAACCTGCCGGTACGCTTGGGTGCGGAATATGTAGATGAGGACAACACTCGCAAAGCGCCAGTGATGCTGCACCGTGCTATTCTTGGCTCGTTAGAGCGTTTTATGGGGATTCTTATCGAACACCACGCTGGGGCTTTCCCGCTGTGGTTGTCGCCGGTGCAGATGGCGGTGGTGAATATCTCGCAGGCACAAAATAGTTACGCTACTCAAATTGCAGAAACTTTGCGAGCAGCCGGGTTTCGTGTGCACTTGGATTTGCGCAATGAGAAAATTACCTATAAAATACGAGAATATAGCTTACAAAAATTGCCTTATATACTGGTAATCGGTGATAAGGAAATGGCTGCTGATTTAGTTGCCGTGCGAACCCGAAAAGGTGAGGACCTTGGGCAGATGTCGATGGCGGTGTTATTACAACATCTGCAATCGGAACTGCAAGCGGGTAGCACGGTTTAATTTTTTAATGGAGAAACTGCAATAGCTCAGGATAAAGAACAACGCCTCAACGAGCAAATAACGGCACCTCCGGTGCGGCTTGTTGGTGTAGAAGGGGAGCCACTTGGTGTTGTGGCGGTCGCGGAAGCGTTACGATTGGCTGAAGAGGCTGATTTGGATCTGGTGGAAGTTGCGCCGATGGCGGAGCCGCCAGTTTGCCGCATCATGGATATTGGCAAGTTCAAGTATGCTGAGAGCAAGAAGCAGCACGAGGCTAAGCTTAAACAAAAGCAGATTCAGATAAAGGAAGTCAAGTTCAGGCCAGGTACGGATGATGGCGATTACAATATCAAATTGCGTAACCTGACTCGATTCCTGGGGGAAGGTGATAAGACCAAAATCACGTTACGTTTTCGTGGACGTGAGATTGCACATCAGAATATTGGCATGCAAATGATGGAGCGGGTTATGGCTGATCTCGGAGAGCACGGTACCGTGGAGCAGTATCCTAAAATGGAAGGTCGGCAGATGGTGATGGTACTGGCGCCAAAGAAAAAATAATTTATGAGGTAAATCTCCGGCTACGCCGGGGTGGTTTTTTAATACTGCTCGGGTTAAGGGACTGGTCAGAGTAGATTAGTAGTAAACAGTCCCGTATAAGTGATTCCAGGTTTTAAAGTGTTCCTACCAGGAGCCTCCTGATGTCATCAAATAAAGGAGTAGTTATGCCTAAAATGAAAACAAAAAGTGGTGCTGCAAAGCGCTTCAAAGTGCGTGCGGGCGGCAGCATCAAGCGTGCACAAGCATTCAAACGCCACATCCTGACCAAAAAGACTACCAAGAGCAAGCGTCAATTGCGTGGTACTACCGAAGTTCACGCAAGCAACACGGCGTCTATACGCGCCATGATGCCCTACGCATAAGGAGTAGAACATGCCAAGAGTTAAACGTGGTGTAACGGCGCGAGCGCGTCATAAGAAAGTTTTAGATCTGGCTAAGGGTTATCGTGGCCGCCGTAAAAACGTCTATCGTATTGCTAAAGAAGCAGTAATGAAGGCTGGCCAATACGCCTACCGTGATCGTCGACAACGCAAGCGCCAGTTCCGCACATTGTGGATTGCACGTATTAATGCTGCGGCACGTGAGCAAGGATTGAGCTACAGCGTGTTTATGAACGGCCTCAAGAAAGCCGCGATAAGCATCGACCGCAAGGTGTTGGCGGATATTGCCGTATTTGATAAGCTTGCTTTCATACAGATTGTAGGACAGGCCAAAGCCAGCCTCGGCGTTTAAGCGCAAGCTAAACTACATTCAAGAGGCGTTCGGCGCCTCTTTTTTGTTTGTTATAAAGTCGCTTAAGTTATGTTCTTGATTAGCAATTAACTTTTCTGAGCGGCTTCAGGGCGATTTGCGATCTCGGCCCGATTACATCGCTAACCTCTCTATCTCCCTTGTCAGAGGAGATGCTTAATAAATAACAGTTATGCAAGAACTTGAGAAAATTCACGACGAAGCACTGAAACAGTTTGCCGCGATTGAGCAGGCAGCGGAATTGGAGCAAGTCAAGGCGCGCTATCTGGGTAAAGAAGGCTGTTTGACTGTGTTGTTGAAAGGTCTCGGCAAACTGTCCGCCGAAGAGCGTCCAGCAGCAGGGGTGCGGATTAATCAGGTTAAGCAGAGCATCGAGAGTGCCTTGCAGCAAAGACGCGAGGCTCTACAGTATAGCCAGTTACAACTTAAACTTAAGGCGGAGGCGCTGGATGTCACCCTGCCGGGCAGAGGGATAGGTTGTGGTGGGTTGCATCCGGTCACGCGCACACTGGAGCGCATCGAGACGCTGTTCCATTCAATCGGTTATGCCGTGGCGGAAGGCCCGGAGATTGAAAGCGATTTTTACAATTTTACCGCGCTGAATATCCCGGAAGACCATCCGGCGCGTGCCATGCACGACACTTTCTACATCGACGAGCAGCACGTGTTGCGCACGCATACCTCACCGATCCAGATCCGCTACATGCAGGCGCATGTGAAGAAATATAAACATCAGCTGACCATGCCGGATATACGCATCATTGCGCCGGGACGCGTCT
>JANMWF010000141.1:0-12519 GCA_031393845.1 Nitrosomonadales bacterium
GGTATGTACGGCACTTGTTGGTGATACCGAAGCCATCCTTGGTAATAAAGTTGCGCGGCATCATTTTTTCTACATTAGCCACGTTTTTTAGCTGGGCAACGCCAATTTTCCACTTATAGGGCTTGTCGGCGAGACGAACAACGGTAGGCATGACAGCGTTTTCGCCCTTCAACGCCAGCTGCACCGCAGCCTTGCCGAGCGCATAGGCCTGCTCGACGTCGGTCTTGGAAGCGATATGGCGTGCGGCACGTTGCAGGTAATCAGCCACCGCCCAATGGAACTTGTAACCCAGCGCATCCTTCACCATGTTGGCGACCACCGGCGCTACGCCACCCAGCTGGGCGTGACCGAAAGCATCGCGCAGTCCCTGGTCGGAGAGAAATTTGCCGTCAGCACCTTGCACGCCTTCTGACACCACAACTGAGCAATAGCCATGCTGCTTTACCATGGCATCGACTTTGGCCAGAAATTTTTCTTTGTTGAAGGGGATTTCGGGAAACAGAATGACAATCGGCAACTCGCAATTTACATCCGAGGCCAAACCGCCAGCAGCGGCTATCCAGCCAGCATGCCTGCCCATCACTTCCACCACGAATACCTTGGTCGAGGTCTTGGCCATGGAAGCAACGTCGAAACTGGCCTCGCGTACCGACACGGCGACGTATTTGGCGACCGAGCCGAAACCAGGGCAACAGTCAGTGATGGGCAAATCATTGTCGACTGTTTTGGGTATATGGATTACCTGAATGGGGTAGCCCATTTTGTCAGCCAACTGTGAAACTTTCAGGCAGGTATCAGCGGAATCACCGCCGCCATTATAAAAGAAATAACCAATGTTGTGCGCCTTGAAAACCTCGATTAGCCGCTCGTACTGTAATCTGTTTTCTTCAATACCCTTCAGCTTGAAGCGGCATGAACCGAATGCACCGGACGGGGTGTGGCGCAGTGCCGCAATGGACTTGGCGGAATCTTTGGTCGTATCGATCAGGTCTTCAGTCAGCGCGCCGATAATGCCATTACGGCCTGCATAGACTTTGCCGATTTTGTCCTTGTGCGCGCGTGCCGTTTCAATCACGCCGCAAGCCGATGCGTTGATTACTGCGGTTACGCCACCGGACTGGGCATAAAATGCGTTTCTCTTTGTCATGTGGTTGATAACTCCATATGAATTTATTGATTTCCTAATTATTGGTTGGTAATGCAGAGATTTATCTTACACCTGTAGGGGCAAAAAATCTTTTGCCCCTACATTGATGGCGGATTAGGTGAGATTAGATATGATAGATATCCTCTTCCCATCGCTGGGGATTGGTCTGTATGTATTCCGCGATTTTTAAGTATGCTGCCTCATTGCGGAGGATGTGTTCGTAATAATTGCGTTGCCAAACCACATGAACATCCGTATTGGAACGAAACCATTTGGTGACACCAATTTTGAATCCCCGAACAATTGATCCAATCGTTCGGGATGTGCCATGTTTTGGTTTTGATTGTAGGGGCAAATGATTATTTTCCCCTACGGTAATAATTCCATGCACGTGGTTTGGCATGACAATAAACGCATCCAACATGACCCACGGAAAATGATCGGTATGGCATACCAACATTTTTCCGCCATCATTCCCATCTCATTTGGTATCATTTTTTCATCAACGATTTCTCCAAATAACGGCAACCGTTCATGCGTGCAGATGGTAATGAAATACAAGCCAGCCTGCGAATAATCATATCCACGCAGACGGATGGATTTGCGGTGGTGGATGTCAGAATTGAATGTCGTCATGTTTGTCTTTTGTAGGGGCAAAAGATTGTAGGGGCAAAAAATCTTTTGCCCCTACAGTTTTTTCAACGAAACGGGATTAGGTAATGCTCACCAGCGAGCCCCGATAGCGACCAATATTTTCCACGTAGCGCGCAGCATTGGCATGCAGGGCTGCGATTTCTTCTTCCCGCAGGCTACGCAATACTTTGCCGGGTGAACCTACCACCAGCGAGTTGTCTGGGATTACTTTGCCTTCGGTAATCAGTGTGTTTGCGCCTATCAGGCAGTTGCGGCCGATTACGGCGTGATTAAGGATGGTGCTGTGGATGCCGATCAGGCTGCCGTCGCCAATGGTGCAACCGTGCAGCATTACCAAATGGCCGACAGTGACGTTGTTGCCTATGGTGAGCGGTGCGCCGGGGTCGGTGTGTAGTATTGCCCCATCCTGAATGTTGCTGTTAGCGCCGATGCGAATGGGTTCGTTGTCGCCACGGATCACCGCGTTGAACCAGATGCTGACATTGTTTTCGAGAATGACCGAGCCGATGACGCTGGCATTGGGCGCGATGAAATGCTGTTGTCCGTGTAGCTCCGGTGTGCGGTCTGACAGGGTGTAAAGCATGAATCAGCCGAGCGCCGCTACACCAGCTTGCGCGATCTGCCCGTCCTCAAATGAGCGTACGCCGCTGATGCCGAGTCCGCCGATGATCTGGTTATCATGCATGAGTGGCACACCGCCTTCAGAGGGAAGGGCGCCCGGCAGGGCGAGATGAATCAGACGGCCGCTCAGTACCGCGTCTTCAGTAACTTTGGTCGGCCGTTGAAAGGCAACCGCTGCACGCGCTTTCTGGATGGCGATTTCCACGCTGCCAAACTGGGTGCCGTGGTTGCGTTGAAGATAGAGCAGATGGCCACCGTCATCCACGATGGCGATCACGACTCGCCAGGAATTGCGCAGTGCCTCGGCCTCGGCAGCCGCGGCAATGTTTTTGGCATCGTCAAGCGTGAGGACGGGTTTGTTGATCATGGCTGATGTGCTGCCAATGCGTTGAATATCCGGTCACGTATGCTATCCACGCTGCCGATGCCGGGAATGTTGATGCAGTGCGGTGCGTGAGTACCATCGCATTTACCCTTGGCGGATCCACTTTTTTCCCAAGCCAAGTAGTACTCGACGAGTGGCTTGGTCTGTTCGTGGTAGACCTCAAGACGTTTTCTGACGGTGTCTGCGCGGTCATCCGGTCGTTGTATCAAGTCTTCACCGGTGATGTCATCCTTGCCGGGTACCTTGGGTGGATTAAATATTATATGGTAGGTACGCCCCGAAGCGGGATGGGCGAGACGGCCATCCATGCGCTGGATGATGTCGCTATCCGGCACCTCAATTTCCACCACGAAGTCAATTTCAATGCCAGCGTCCTTTATTGCTTGGGCTTGCGGAATGGTGCGCGGAAAACCATCCAGCATGAAGCCATTGGCGCAGTCTGCTTCTTTGATGCGTTCTTTCACCAGGTTGGTAATGATGTCATCAGATACCAATCCACCTGCATCCATTATCTTTTTTGCCGCTCGGCCTAGCGGGGTATCCGCCTTGACTGCCGCGCGCAACATGTCTCCAGTTGATATTTGAGGGATATTGAATTTCTCTTTAATCAAATTGGCTTGGGTGCCTTTACCGGCGCCAGGTGCGCCTAGCAGTATAAGTCTCATGATGGTGCTCCGTTTATTTGGTCGTTGATTATACGCTTGCTGTCAAACAGCTTGCGGGTAGCGTGCAGGTCTTGTTCGGTATCTACTCCACTGGGAGGACCGTCTGCGCTAACGGTAACTCCGATTTTGTAACCGTGCCACAAAGCGCGCAATTGTTCCAGGGACTCAACTTGTTCGATGGCAGCAGGGGCGAGTTTGAGAAAAGACCGCAGAAAACCGGCACGGTAAGCATAGATACCAATGTGGCGTAATACCGGGAGATTTTCCGGTAGCGCTGCGCCAGATGTGAGCGCATCGCGCGGATAAGGAATCGACGCACGACTGAAATACAGAGCATTGCTGTGCTTATCCAGCACCACTTTGACAATGTTGGGATTGCGCATGGCCTCTTCATCATGGGTGGGATGGCAGGCGGTGGTCATGGCGCATTCTGGGTGGTCGTGCAGGTGTTGTGCTACGGCACTGATTAGTGCGGGTGGCATGAGGGGTTCGTCGCCCTGTACGTTGACCACAATAGTATCGTCGGGCCATCCAAGTTGTTCCACTACTTCGGCAATACGGTCGGTGCCACTGGTGTGGTGAGCGTGGGTCAGGCAGGCCTTAAAGCCATATTCATGCACGGCAGCTATGATGGATTGATGATCAGTGGCAATCCAGATTTGCTGCGCGCCACTTTGCGCGGATTGCTCGGCAACTCGCACCACCATCGGCTTGCCGGCAATCGGCAATAACGCCTTGCCCGGCAGACGGGTGGAGGCGAAGCGTGCCGGAATGACGACATGAAAAGCTATCATCGGAGCCGTTCGATTTCTTCCGGGGTAAGTTTGCGCGCCTCATCTGCCAGCATTACGGGAATGTCATCCTGTATGGGGAATGCCAGACGATCTGCCTTGCAGATTAACTCCTGTTCTGTTTTGCGGTAAATCAGCGAAGATTTGCACAATGGGCAAACCAGGATTTCAAGCAGTTTGACGTCCATCAGAAGTAACCTTTTCTAGGATTTGTTGGGTAAGCAAGGAATCCAGCTGCGCATCCACGCGCAGCACCCAGCATTTTTCGTTGGCGAATGTTGTGCATTTTACCGCATCTTTTTCCGTCATGAGTATTGCGTCTGCATCAGTGTAGTCCAGATCGGGGGGCGTGAAGCGATGATGGTCGGGGAAAGGATGAGATTGTGCTTTCAACCCAAGACGGTTCAGATACGTGAAAAAGCGTTGTGGGTGGCCGATCCCGGCAATGGCGTGCAGACTTTGGCCGTTAAAATCGGCAACTTGGGCTATGGTATTCGGATTGAGCAGGTTGTAAAAGCTTTTGCCATGTAATTGCATACTGAGTTGGCCTTTGGTGACCATTCCCCCATTAATGACTACGGCATCCACCTCAATCAGGCGTGAAAGTGGTTCACGTAACGGGCCGGCCGGGAGCAGGAAGCCATTGCCAAAGCGACGTATACCATCGATTACCGCGATTTCAAAATCGCGCTGCAAGCGGTAATGTTGCAGGCCATCATCACTAAGCACGATATCGCATTCGGGGTAAACCTGTAACAGCGCGCGAGCTGCACCAACGCGGTCGCGCCCGATCCACACTGGACACAGCTTGCGTTGTGCCATCAGCACTGCTTCATCGCCGGCCTCATCGGGGCTACTTGACGCGTGCACGGCCAGCGGGGATAGGGTGGTCCCACCGTGGCCACGGCTGATGATGCCGGGATGCCAGCCGTTATCGATTAACTGTTGCGCCAGCCATAGTGTAAGCGGTGTTTTGCCGCTGCCGCCAACGGTAATATTTCCCACCACGATGACAGGTACCGGCAGCTTCACGCTAGTTAATATGTCATTACGGTAAAGCGCACGTCGGATTGCCGCCAGCATGCGAAATATGAAACTGACAGGCAACAGGATAAGGTGTAGCGGAGAGGTGCGATACCAGTGTTGCTCTAGCCACTGCATTCCTTAGCCTGGCCGCCCGTTATTTTCGACTGGTGGTGAAGGTAATACGGCCATAACCAGCGAGACGCGCTGCTTCCATGATGTTAATCACGGCTTGGTGCGGTGCCTTGGCATCGGCGTGGATGACGATGGTCGGCTCTTTTTGCTCGCCTGCGGCTGTGCGTAGCATTTGCGACATGTTCTGTACGCTATTGAAAGTTGTAGCCGCATTATTGATGGCGTAGTGCTCTGAAGCATCGACTGACACATTGATTTGTTTTGCTTGCGAAGTCGTTTCATCGCCACTGGCCTGCGGCAGGTTAATCTGCAGTTCGGAAAATTTGGCGTATGTGGTCGACACCATTAGAAAAATTATGATTACCAGGAATATATCTATCATTGGAATCAGGTTGATTTCTGGTTCCTCACGCATGCGGCCGCGTTGAAAATTCATGGCTTAACCTCGGCGTGCGCCATGTACGATTTCAATCAGCTTGATTGCTTGCTGCTCCATCTCAATGGTCAGGCCGTCTACCTTAGCGCGGAAATAGCGATAAAAAATCATGCTGGGGATAGCCACCATCAGGCCGAATGCCGTGTTATACAGGGCTATCGAGATGCCATGGGCGAGTGCAGCAGGGGCGTTCTCTGCGGTATTTTGCACACCGAAGATTTCAATCATTCCCACCATCGTGCCGAACAAACCTAGCAGTGGGCTTATTGAAGCGATTGTGCCTAATGTAGTGAGAAAGCGTCCAAGCTCGTGTGCGGCGACGCGCCCGGCTTCCTCGACAGATTCTTTCATCACTGCGGATGGGCTTTTAATGTTCTTAAGGCCAGCGGCGAAGATACGACCGAGCGGGGATTCTGCCTCCAAACGGGAAAGCATGGCATCGCTGACTCCGCGCTGTTTAAGTTCCTGGACCACTTCGTTAAATAGCTCTGCAGGTGCAATTTTTTTGCTGCGCAGAGTCATCAAGCGTTCTGCAATTAACGCAACGGCAATCACAGACGTAACTATCAGAAACCAAATCGGCCAACCAGCCGCTTCTACAAGAGCAAACACTGAATTTCTCCAAATATGCTTAAATTAATAAAGCGGAACTGTATCTGGTCGCACTTGTTTGAGCAAGATTTCTCCTGTTACATTAATCTGAATGTTCCTGATAATTTGTGTCATTATTATTTTATATGCTTAATAACATCATTAAATACGGATGCCGTGAAGGTTTTTTACACAAAAAAATTGTGAATTATTCAAGAATATCAATATGATTTTTAAGTTAATTGAAGATGGAAAAATTCATATATTCAGTGTGCAAGAGCTCAATATGGCTGCCAAGCAGTTATTGGAAAATGGCTTGCCGCTGCTATGGGTGCGCGGTGAGATTTCCAATTTTGTCTGTGCTGCTTCCAAACATTGGTATTTTTCTCTGAAAGATGAGCAAGCGCAGGTGCGCTGCGTGATGTTCCGTCACAAAAGTCAATACCTTGACTGGCTACCAAAAAATGGCATGCAAGTGGAGGTGTTGGCTTTGGCCACGTTGTATGAAGCTCGTGGCGAATTTCAATTGACGCTGGAGCAGATGCGGCCAGCGGGACTGGGTGCGTTGTATGATGCGTTCGAGCGTCTCAAACGCAAACTGGAAGCCGAGGGGTTGTTTGATGCTGCGCGAAAACGGCCGCTGCCGTTCTTCCCTGCACAAATTGGCATTATCACCTCGCCGCAGGCAGTAGCGTTACGCGATGTATTGATTACCTTGGCTAAGCGTATGCCAAGTATTTCTGTCGTGCTGTATCCTACATCGGTACAGGGGGAGGGAGCGGCGCAAAAGATCGCGCAAGCCATTCGATTGGCTAATGAGCGCGCGGAGTGCGACGTGCTGATGTTATGTCGCGGTGGCGGCAGCATCGAAGATTTATGGGCGTTTAACGAAGAAATAGTGGCGCGTGCCATTTTCGCCAGTCGCATTCTGGTAGTGAGCGGCATTGGGCACGAAACTGATTTTACTATCGCTGATTTTGTCGCTGATCAGCGCGCTGCTACACCCACTGCGGCTGCGCAACTGGTTGTGCCGGAGCGACAGGAGTTGTTGCAACGCGTGTACCATTTGGCGCAGCGATTAGCACGTGGCAAGCAGCGTCAATTCGAATGTGTGATGCAGCAGCTCGACTATTTGCAGCGTCGCCTTGTACATCCCGCGCAGCGAGTGCAGCAACAAGCTCAGCACCTTAACCATCTGCAGCAACGTATGCAGTCCATGCTAACTTACATTTTACAGCGCCAGCAATGGCGTTGGCAGTCGTTGCAGCAGCGTTTACGCTCAGTGTGCCCAAACATTGAGCAGCTTGGCGTACAGCAGACGATTTTGGCTTGCCACCTGCTGGAAGTTATGCAACGCAAACTGGGGCGCCACAATACCCGTCTAGGTGCCTTACAGCAACATCTCGACCATCTCGATCCGCAGCAAGTGCTGGCGCGCGGCTACAGTATGGTGCGTGATGCACGTGGTGCAATTATTTTAGACAGCGCGGATTTGCTTGTGGGTGAGCGCCTCGATATCACTTTCGCGCATGGTTGGGCGCGTGTGGAATTAACAGAGAGGGGGGAGTCTTTACCCAATCTAGACATGAGTGTGAACGAAAGATAAGGATGCTGAGTTGTCATAACTCAGAGGATTTAACGTTGGAGAAAGCGAGCATTGTTAATTTCGCTAACTTGATGAAACAGCTGCAGGTTGATCAGGTATAAGGTTTTAGAGTAGAATTGCGTTTCTTTTGCAAACTAGTTGGAGAAATAGCTATGGCTCGCGTCTGTCAAGTAACGGGGAAACGCCCGATGGTGGGAAACAATGTATCTCACGCCAATAATAAAACAAAGCGTCGTTTCCTGCCGAATTTGCAGCGTCGTCGTTTGTGGGTTGAAACTGAAAATCGCTGGGTATCTTTGCGCCTGACAAATGCCGGGTTGCGTACCATTGACAAGAATGGAATCGATGCGGTGTTGTTTGAAATGCGCGCACGCGGCGAAAACGTTTAAGGAGTAACGAAAAATGCGTGAAAAAATCAAGCTTGAATCCAGCGCCGGCACTGGTCATTTCTATACGACGGACAAAAATAAACGTACTACGCCGGAAAAGCTTGAGATCAAGAAGTTTGATCCAGTGGTACGCAAACATGTGATGTACAAGGAAACCAAGCTGAAGTAGGCTGTTCGCTTTGTTCGAAGGCATGCAAAAAACCCGCTTAAGCGGGTTTTTTGTTTAGGTTCACAAAATAAGTATGCTAAGCGTAGCAACGCAGTCGTTGGGAAAATTCCTGTAACGCCGCAATCCCGCTGTTTTCCGCTCGATGACACCAGTCTTCCAATTGTTTTACTAATTGCTCCTTGGTAGCTGTAGAGCTTTGCCAGATGGCGGCTAGCTCTTGGCGTAGGGTATAGGTTGTCCGTAGAATACCGCTGGCTTTAATTACCTCACTTAGTTTCGTTTTTTGTTGTTCGGTTAAAACGTTTTCATCCAAGTGCAGCCAGTGTTTGATACGCGCCACATCAATTTTATCTGAGGCTTGTAGTTTGAGCCGAGCTATTTCCGCCGAGTAGGTTTTTTTCAGTAATTGGGCATATCTGGCTGTGACTTCGTAGCGGTTGGCGATAACGGCATGCAGGGTCTCCATGTCACATGAAGTCTTGGCTTGATCCAGGCGTACTCGTGGGGCACGTCTCTTCACTTGTGCTAGACCGAACGTTTCCAGGAGGCGGATGTAAAGCCACCCGATGTCGAGTTCATACCATTTGTTGGAAAGTTTGGCGGAGGAGGCATAAGCGTGGTGGTTGTTGTGCAGCTCTTCACCGCCGATGAAGATACCCCACGGCACGATGTTGGTGGAAGCGTCCTCCGTCTGGAAGTTGCGATAACCCCAATAGTGCCCCAGGCCGTTGACAATACCGGCTGCATTAATAGGTATCCATGCCATTTGCACAGCCCAGATGGTTAGGCCAAGTGGGCCAAACAACAGTACGTTGATGACCAGCATCAGCGTGATGCCGAGCTCGCTGCGTTTGCTGTAAAGATTATTTTCCAGCCAGTCGTTCGGTGTACCGTGGCCGTATTTTTCTAGTGTTTCCTGATTCTGGGCTTCTTTGCGGTAAAGAGCAGCGCCTTCCAATAACACTTTCTTGATGCCCACAATAACCGGGCTATGTGGGTCTTCCTCTGTCTCGCATTTAGCATGGTGTTTGCGATGGATGGCGACCCATTCTTTTGTAACGATAGCGGTGGTTAGCCATAACCAGAAACGGAAAAAATGACTGGGAATAGCATGCAGATTCAGTGCGCGATGTGCCTGATGGCGGTGCAAAAAAATGGTAACAGATGCGATGGTAATATGGGTTAATGTCAGTGAAACAACTACATAGCCCCACCAAGGCAAATCAATAAAACCTGAAAACATCTACTATCTCCTGAAATATCAGTTACAAATTACATATTAGCTATCTTAGCATAATTAAGAACATGTCAAGCTGCGGCCGCCCAGGTTTTTGCTTGTTCATAATCGGTAAAAACGCGTATATCGGCATCCACGAATATGCGCGATAGCCAAGCCTGCCACGTAATCCACTGGTCGTCAGTAATAACTGCAATCTTGCTGAAGGCATGCAAGTGTTCGCGGTTGAAAAATTTGATTTCCTCCCATGCTACATCCACCGTGTAACTGATCATGTCTCGTAGGTCGAATAACAGGTTGACCGAGCCGGGTGATTTAAGCATGTAGAGTGCGTGTTCCTCGAACTGCTTGAAATCGGCCAACGTGAATTCGCCCAGTACAGCAATGTTGAGTAGGGTGGGGGTTTGTTCTATTGTGATCATATTAAGTCTTTTCTTCGTTAGTTATGCGCCGCCGTGCTTGGGTGCCAGTTTCAAGCTTAACACACCGCCTGCGATGATGAGTCCCATGCCTATCCATCCCATCAGTGGTAATGCCTCGCCCCACAAAATCATGCCGAATATGCTGGCGAATATTACGGTGCTGTAGGACAAGCTACCTGCCACTAGCGTTTTCCCGGTACGGTAGGCACGGGTCATGGCTAGTTGTGCTAGCGTGGCAGTGCTGCCGAGCCCGAGCAAGATGAATAAACCAGGCATAGTGATTGAGTGAACAGTCCCGAACAACATGCCGACGCCACTGGTAATAGCGGCAATCAGACTGAAATAGAACACCACACGCCATTCCGGTTCACCACTTAAGCCAAGCTGTTTGACATTGAGGTAGGCGATGCCGGCCAAGAGGCCGGAAATCAGCCCGATAAGACCGGGGACGAGTTGATTTTGGGCCAACGTGGGATGCAGTAGTAATATCGCGCCACAAAACCCCAGCAGGATGGCGCTGGAGAGAGCCGGACGAAAATGTTCCTTGAATGCCAGTATGGTCAGGATAGAGAGGTAGAGCGGTGCGGTGTAATTAAGCGTTACTGCGGTGGCCAGCGGCAACACGGTGATACAGTAAAAATATAGCATCAGCGCGATGGTGCCAGAAACGCCTCGCCACAAGTGCTGCTTCAAGTGATGAGTTGACAACGACAGCCCTTGCTGGTGGATGACGGCGTAGATCATCAATAGCCCAAGGAAAGAGCGATAGAAAACTAATTCGATATGTGAAAAATATTCTGAACCGAGTTTGACAAACACTCCCATCCAGCCGAACAGAAACCCGGCGACTAGCATCCATAGTGCGCCCATTCCAACAGATTACTTCAGCGGATTGTCAAAAATAACGCTAACCTCGCGCCGAAGGAAATATAGCTGTTTAACTAAATTGGAGCTCCGCCTGCAAGGGTATGATAATTCGCGGTATTTTATAGTGGCGATTAAGATGATCATTCCCCTAAATGCGGATCAAGCTGGCGCCGCAGAAACTCATGGAAATGCAACAGGCCGTCTTCGGTCGGAGATTGATACGGTCCAGTATCTTCAATTCCATGCTGGTACAGCCATTTGCGCCCCTGATGCATTTTTAGGCAGATGGTATCGTCCTCAAGTGCGGTTTCGCGGTAGGCAGCCTTTTCCGTTTCGACAAAATCGCGCTCGAATAGCACTATGTCTTCGGGGTAGTAAAACTCCATAATGTTAGTGCAGGCATCGACACCGCGCGGAATGACAGTGCTGACCACTAATGTATTTGGATACCACTCTACCATGATGTTAGGGTAATAAGTCAGCCAGATCGCGCCGTATTTGGGCAGTGTGCCGTTGTTATAACGCAGCACCTGTTCCTGCCATTTGGCATAGGCGGCACTGCCGGCTTTGCGCAGTCCATGGTTAATGCCTACAGTTTGCACGCTATACCAGTCGCCGAATTCCCAGCGCAGATCGTCGCAATTGACGAATTTACCCAGGCCGGGATGGAACGGCGCAACATGGTAGTCCTCCTGGTATACCTCAATGAAAGTCTTCCAATTGATAGCATACTCATCTATCTCTACACGATCTAGTTGATAATTGGAAAAATCCAGTTCCTTTAGCGCAGGGATATCCGCCAGATCCTTGGCAACATTGCGTTTACCTGCAAACAGTAAGCCATTCCAGTGTTGCAACGGAGTTTTATTGAGATGTCGGCAGGGATTCTGCGGGAAGCGCGGTGCACCCAACAGCTTGCCATCCAGTTGGTACGTCCAGCGATGTAGCGGGCACACAATGTTTTTCACGCTACCACGCCCTTCAAGCATGGTGGCCTGTCGATGGCGGCAAATATTGGAGAGCAGCTCCACCCCATTGTTATTACGCACCAACATCTTGGCATTATCCATCCAGTTCAGAACATGGTAATCGCCGAGGTTTGGTACCAAAAGTTCGTGCCCGATATAGCCAGGGCCGTTATCGAATAGCGTGCGTTGCTCAATCTCCAAAAATTTTGGATCGAAATACCAGCGCAATGGCGGTTGTGTGAGAGCTTGGGTGGGCTGACAGATCTTGGCGATCTCGGACATACCAACATCTTCCTTGCAAAAAAGTGAATACGTTACGGGCAAAAGAATCAAATTGTCCCTTAAAATTGCAAGGAGGGGCAACAAAAATTGTCATTCTGAATCGAGCAAATAATCTGTCAGATTTGTAGCAC
>JANMWF010000076.1:0-2538 GCA_031393845.1 Nitrosomonadales bacterium
GATATTAACAATATCAAGGTCTGATCCATACAAGATGAGACCTGTAAATGATAGAAGTTTACATTCCCAAGCGATGGAAGCAAGCAATATTTAGTGCATTGCGCAAGCATTCATTCATGAGAAATATTTCGGGAATTGCCGTTACAAAGAGAGGGCAAGAGAGTTGAAAAGCGCTTGATGGTTGACCACGTTCATATGTGTTTAATGAGGAGCAGAAAGACGAACGAGACAACGAAATGAAATTTGGGCTATAGCCGGTTTTAGGTGGCGTATGGGGTACCAGAACCTTTGATGTGCCCACAGCAAAAAACCTCCGGTTTTGCCGGAGGTAATTACTTTGTCAATTCTTATTTTAATTAAACAAAAATGAGGATGACTAACTGCAGACTTAAACCGCTTTGCGGTTAGGGAGTTTTTCCTTGATACGTGCGGATTTTCCGGAACGGTCACGCAAGTAGTACAGCTTGGCCCGACGCACATCACCACGGCGCTTTACTTCGATACTGGCGATGGCTGTTGAATAGGTTTGAAAAGTACGTTCGACACCTTCACTAGCGGAAATTTTCCGCACGATAAAAGATGAATTCAAGCCACGATTGCGCTTTGCAATCACTACGCCTTCATAAGCCTGCACGCGTTTGCGTTCACCTTCGACCACGTTCACATTGACGATAACCGTGTCGCCAGGAGCGAAGCTCGGGATTACTTTTCCCAGGCGGGCAATCTCTTCTTGTTCAAGTATTGCGATCAGATTCATTTTATTTCCTCTTGTTGTACGGATGCTTGTTCCTGCTGGTACTCTGCCAGTAGCCGAGCTTCCTGTTTTGTTAACTGGCGTTGTGCCAGCAAATCCGGGCGGCGTTGCCAGGTACGTCCCAACGCCTGCTTCAACCGCCACTTCTCTATCTCGGCGTGGTGCCCGGAAAGTAAGACCCCCGGTATTCCTTCGCCTTCAAAAATTTCTGGCCGCGTGTAATGCGGACAATCCAGCAAGCCCGCTACAAACGAGTCCTGCTGTGCTGATTCGGCATCCCCCAGCACACCGGGCAAGTGCCGCACCAGACTGTCTATCAGCACCATTGCTGCCAGCTCACCACCGGATAATACGTAGTCGCCGATGGAAATTTCTTCATCCACCTGCTGCCGTATCAGGCGTTCATCTACACCCTCGTAACGGCTTGCCAGCAGAATCAATCCATCGTTCCGCTTCAAAAGTTCCTTCACCACTTCGTGGGTAAGTTGTCGTCCTTGCGGTGACAGATGGATTACACAACTTTTGACCACGCCAGTTTGCGCTTGGCTTTGTTTCGCTGTTGCGATTGCCTGCGCTAGTGGCTCTGCCAACATCAACATTCCTGGACCACCGCCATAAGGCCGGTCATCCACGGAACGATGCTTGTCGCTGGTGAACTCACGCGGATTCCATGTGCGGAGCACAAACTTGCCTTGCTCTGCCGCACGCCGCGTTACCCCATATTGGGTAATCGCGTCGAACATTTCCGGGAATAGCGTAATTACATCAAAGCGCATTGCCGCTGCTCAGTGTTTTGCGGCCCAATCGATTGACCAATCGACACGTATCACTTTTTCCGTCAAGTCCACGTGCTTGATCGCGCTGGCGATAAACGGGATTAATAATTCCCCCCGATTTTTTTTGGACGGGTCTTCCTGCACACACAGCACCTGATTAGCACCGGTATCCATAAGGTTGTCCACCACTCCCAGGCATTCGCCAGCGAGATTAACCACCGTCAGCCCAATTAGATCCGACCAATAATATTCATCCTCAGGCTGTTGAGGTAGGCTGCTGCGCGGTACTGCCACCAGCAAACCTTTATATTTTTCGGCGGTGGTTCTGTCGTTGCTGCCGGGGAATTTAGCGACCAAGCCTTTGCTATGCACAGCAAAGGCTTCCACAGATATCTCGCACCAAGGATGCTTCTCGTCTCCAAGCCACCAAATGGGATAGTCAGCAAGACTATCCACAGACTCGGTGTAAGTTTTAATCTTCACCCAGCCGAGAATCCCCTGCGCCCCTGCCACGCGCCCCATAACTACCATAGAGTCTGATTGGTTATGCTTTTGCTGTGGCACCAGCGCGCTTGACCAGTTTGGTGACAGCATCACTTAATTGCGCGCCTTTTTCTTGCCAGAAGGCCACGCGATCCAGTTGGATGCGCATGCCTTCTGGGCCTTCCGGGGCTACCGGGTTATAAAAACCAACGCGCTCGATGAACCGGCCATCACGGCGATTGCGCGAATCAGCCACAACTACATTAAAAAACGGGCGATTCTTGGAGCCGCCGCGTGCAAATCGAATAATAACCATAGTTTCTACTTTATCGTTAGCAAATGCCAAAGGGCGCAGATTCTACGACACTTTACAGTGTTATGGCAAGTGACAGCCTCTTCCAATATGAAATGAGTCTGAAGGGTTGGCGTATTTCCAACATGAAATGAGTCTGAAATTGATTTGCTGGGTCAGTCATTATGCGAAGCATGGTGATCAACATGGAAGAAGCAAAGCTACAGACCTTG
>JANMWF010000273.1:0-3139 GCA_031393845.1 Nitrosomonadales bacterium
GGCGCCATTGCGGTATTGCCAGTCCACATCAGCGAGCCCTGTCAGCTCTGTCGCCGACAAAATGCTTTTTTCCAGAAATGGTTTGGCGTAATCAGTGAAGCCTTTAGCCAGCGACAAATTTTTTCCAATCAAGCGACCTTCCAATAAGTTGCTCTTCTTGACATCCCACAATGCGTTCAGCTGAATCGTGCCTACCCCCGGCAGATTAGCCACAGCTTGCGTCACATTTAGTTGTGCGCCATCCCACTGACCAGAGGCTTGAAGCGTATGCCCGCCTCGCAAATATAATGGTTGCCAGAACAGTTCACCACCCTGCCAATCAAGTGCGCTACGCCAATCCCATTTTTGACCCGTGCGAGCAGCATCTACATGCAGCGTGCCTGTCAATTTTTCGGCAGCATGCAAACCACTGGCATCCGCAGCAGCCACATCGGCTAACTGCAGATCAGCATGGATTTGGCTTGCCCCCGCTTTATCTCCATATACCACCAAGGTGCCATTCAGAGCGCCCTGTGTAGGCAGTGGCCAATTCGGTGAAAGCAAGCCTGCCAAGCGCTTACCTTGTGCATTGCGTAATAGTGCTGTGGCGCGCCACGGCTGCGCGCGGAAATCAGCGCTTATCTGCCACAACTCATTAGCCTTAGCGGCAAGTTGCAACTCCAACCGTTGCGATGAAAACTCGTAACTAAACATGAATGGCAAGTCTGGAATCGCATCCAGCTTACCTTTATGGCATGTCACGCGTGTTGAGCTGAGCAAAAATTCCGCACAGTGCACGTGCACCTTGCGCCATATTTTTTCCGCTATATGCAATTCGTCTATGCTAAATTCTGCCGAACCCTCTTGCACCAATATCACTTTAATTCCGCGCGCGGTAAAGCTTGGTGCTGCAACGTTTGCCACGTTTAATGTAATTTGCACGGCATAGAGCGGCGCAGACAAAAATAACAGACAAAAACTCAGCAAGCCAGGCAGGCAGCAACTTGGCAGGCGGATTATGGTATAAATATTTGTCTTGTTTAACATATGGCAGCTCAATGGCATGATACCAAACCATGTTTCATTTCTGCTAAACTGAACTTAATAACTATGATTTCGACATGAGATTTTTTTTCGCGCTACCCCTGTTCTGCTTGTTTGCCCTGCAACCCGCCCGGGGCGAAAATATTTCACTAAAGATAGGCAAACACAGTATTCATGCCGAGATTGCCAATACCCCGCAAAGCCGCGAACAGGGACTTATGCGGCGCGGTCTTCTATGCGCTAATTGCGGCATGTTATTTATCTTTGAAAAAGCTGACAGATATAGCTTCTGGATGAAGAATACGTCACTGCCGTTAAGCATCGCCTTCATCGGCGTCGATGGCTCCATTCTCAATATTGAGGAAATGCAGCCAAACACCATTGATACGCACGATGCCCAAGGCGATGCATTGTATGCGCTTGAAATGAATAGCGGCTGGTTTACCCGGAACGGCATCAAGCGAGGAATAACGGTTCAAGGATTAAAGCAGGCTCCCACAGGGCATTAAGCTTTCTGAACTGCCATAAAAAATCCCGGCGAGTCCCGGGATTTTTTATTTCGCTCAAGCTTTAAAAATTACGCGCAGTTCTTCGCTACAAAATCCCAGTTAACCAAGCCCCAGAAGCTGTCGACATACTTGGCGCGGGCGTTGCGGTAATCAATATAGTAGGCATGTTCCCACACGTCACAGGTCAATAACGGCTTGTCCGCGCCGGACAAGGGTGTGGCGGCATTACTGGTATTAACGATGTCCAACGAGCCATCGGCCTTCTTCACCAACCATGTCCAGCCAGAACCAAAGTTACCCACGCAAGAAGCCGAAAATGCTTGTTTAAAATCTTCGAAACCGCCCCATTTCTTGTTAATACCATCCGCCAGAGCTCCAGTCGGTACACCGCCACCGTCAGGCTTCATGCCATTCCAGTAAAAGGTATGGTTCCACACTTGGGCGGCATTATTGAAAATGCCGCCGCTAGATTTTTTAACAATCTCTTCCAGCGTGGCGCTCTCAAATTCAGTGCCTTTGATCAGGTTATTGAGATTGGTCACATAGGTTTGATGATGCTTGCCATAGTGATACTCCATAGTTTCCTTGGAAATGTGCGGCGCAAGTGCATCAATCGCAAAAGGTAGTGCAGGTAAAATATGTTCCATTTAGTTCTCCTCAATTTAAGTTTCAAGTGGTTCAAAATTACAGCCGCGGATTCAAGTTAGAAGTACAACAGCCCTTGGGGCTAAACAATCGACATCACAATAAAGGCTAGTGGGGCTTCACCCATTCTAGCCAACAAAACTCACCGACTAATCGGTTTATATCGAATTCGCTTCGGCTTCGCACCTTCCTCACCCAAACGCTTCCTTTTATCCGCTTCGTATTCCTGATAATTGCCATCGAAAAATGTGACCTGTGAGTTGCCTTCAAAGGCAAGGATATGGGTCGCTATGCGATCCAAGAACCAGCGATCATGCGAGATAACCAGCACACAACCGGCGAATTCCAGCAGCGCGTCTTCAAGCGCACGCAGGGTTTCCACGTCGAGGTCGTTAGAGGGTTCATCCAGCAGCAGGACATTGCCGCCCGAGATAAGGGTTTTCGCCAAATGCAGACGTCCGCGTTCACCACCTGAAAGATTACCGACCAGCTTCTGCTGATCTGCGCCCTTGAAGTTAAAGCGGCCGATGTAGGCGCGCGATGGCGTCTCAAACTTGCCCACGGTGAGGATGTCATTACCGCCGGAAATAACATCAAACACGGTCTTATCGCTCTCCAGCGCATCGCGCGATTGGTCCACATGCGATATTTTTACTGTTGATCCAATTTTAATTTCGCCAAAATCCGGTTTTTCTTTTCCAGTCAGCATGCGGAATAGCGTCGACTTACCCGCACCATTGGGTCCAATGATTCCAACGATAGCGCCGGGCGGAATCTTGAGACTGAGATTGTCAATAAGCAGTCGGTCGCCATAAGCTTTAGAAACATTGTTAAACTCTATAACTTCATTACCCAGCCTGTCGGCCACGGGAATAAAGATTTCCTGGGTCTCATTGCGCTTCTGATATTCCTGCGAATTTAATTCTTCAAAGCGGGCGATACGCGCCTTTGATTTTGCTTGC
>JANMWF010000290.1:0-7762 GCA_031393845.1 Nitrosomonadales bacterium
CTGGCGGAGAGAGAGGGATTCGAACCCTCGGTAAGGCTATAAACCCTACGCTCCCTTAGCAGGGGAGTACCTTCGACCACTCGGCCATCTCTCCTAAAGGCCGCGCAGCATACCTCAAATCACACAAAAGATCAAACTACAGCCTCTTCCAATATGAAATTGAGTCTAAAGGGTTTGCGTATTTTCAACATGAAGTGCTCAGCAACAGGAAAATCTGATAGCGATGAAACTTGCCTCTTGGAAGACGAAAAACCGAGGAAGGTCAGTCGTGTCCAACCCCATTGTCACGGGACTTTGATAATCCGAAAGCTCGGCAGGTTGGACTGAATGAAATGAAACCCAACATCTCAAGCCTTGTCCAATGTGGTAAGAGCCTGAAGCAAAGAATCTGAGGGTAAATTGAAGAAGTGGGTTAATCATCGCAAGAATGGTGATCGACATGAACGAAACACGGCTTTGTACGATTGAGCATGTCGAGTAATTTCTCAGCGCCTGCACACACAAATGGCAGCGTCCTCTTTATATTACAACATGGAATAACTGAATCCACTACAGATTTAGCCGCAAGCAATTCAACCTTTGATTGCCCGCTCCACTGCCATAATCCGTGCCTCACGCACCTTGTCAGCAATAGCATTTTTGTCTTTACACTGCTGCGCAATCTCACCTGCATTCACCGTCTGCGTCGCCCGTAACATTCGCAGCAGATAATCCGCCTGCGGATAAGCATCCTGTGCATGCCCGGTACGCCCCCGCGCATCCGAAGCACATGCCTGCAACAGGTGCGTGAAGCGTTCCGGCCTGCGCCACGCATCGCAACTCTGCAATATGCCAACAATGGTATCGGGGCGCAGCTCGGGGGCACGATGCACATTACCGTGATAGCGTGCCACCAGTAAGCTGAGGTCGCGGCATTCATTTGTTACGCGCAAACGCACACACAAGACACGCAACAAATCCACACTGCGTGCCTCGTGGCCAATATGGCGCGGTAAAATATCCGTGGGCGTATTCCCCTTGCCGAGGTCGTGCGTGAGCGCAGAAAAACGCACTTCCAACGGGTAGTCATGTTGCGCGGCATCGTCCAACACCAGCATGGTGTGTATGCCGCAATCAATTTCCGGGTGATATTTAGGCGGCTGTGGCACGCCGAACAGCGCGTCTACTTCCGGCAGGATTTTCTCGAGCACGCCACAATCACGTAGCGTGAAAAAAAAACGTGACGGTACTTTTTCCATCAGGCCACGCGACAACTCTTGCCACACACGTTCTGGCACTAGCGCATCCACTTCACCATTTGCCACCATTGCACGCATCAGCGACAAAGTCTCCGGCGCTATGTTGAAACCGAAACGTGCCACGAAGCGCCCTGCGCGCAGAATCCGCACCGGATCTTCGCTGAACGCCGAACTGACATGGCGTAAAATCCCAGCGCGCAAGTCGGCGATGCCGTTATAGGGGTCAATTAACTTGCCGTCTTGGTCGCGTGCAATGGCGTTAATGGTAAAGTCGCGGCGCAGCAAGTCTTGCTCCAGCGTCACGTCCGGCGCGGCATGAATGGCAAAACCTCTATAGCCGGGCGCAGTTTTACGCTCGGTGCGTGCTAACGCATATTCCTCATATTTGCCTGGATGCAAGAACACCGGAAAATCCTTGCCCACCGGCTTATAGCCGCGCGCCACCATGTCTTCCGGCGTACTACCCACCACCACCCAATCGTGGTCGTTCACTGGCAGACCGAGCAGTTCGTCGCGCACTGCGCCGCCAACACTGTAAATTTTCAGGCCGCTATCTTTCATCAGGAATAGCCTGCTGGTTAACTGCATTCTTTGCCGTAATCACGCCCAAACGTTGCTTGAGAGAACGCGGCGGCTGGCCGAAAAGCTGGGAGTAATACATGGTATTGCTCATCACCTTCTTTACGTAAGTGCGTGTTTCATCAAAGGGAATATTTTCGGCGTAAACAGCTCCTTCCAATGTGTTTTCCCCCCGCCATTTCCGGGCGCGTGAAGGTCCGGCGTTGTAGGCAGCGGAGGCCAGCACCGGACTATTGTCGAGTGAAGACAGCATCGTTTTCATGTAATACGTGCCAAGCTTGAAATGAGTGTCAAGTTGATTCACAAGTGCCTGGCGGTAACTCTTCATCCCTATTTTTTGCGCTATCCAACGCGCCGTGGCAGGCATGATCTGCATAAGGCCTGTCGCGCCTACTGGCGATTTGGCTTGATAGACGAAACGACTCTCCTGCCGTATTAAGCCATACACCCAAGCTTCTTCCAGTTCATTCTTGCGAATATAACCCTGTAATACCTCCCGGTAGGGCGCGAGATAGCGCAGGCTGAAATCATGTATTTGCACGGTACGATCAGCGGTGTTGATGGCATGGTCATACATCCCGTTACGACGCGCAATTTCAGCTGCTACCAACAGCTGTTGATCGTCAAGCTTGCGCGCCGCCCATGCCCATTCTCTAGCCGCGTCAGTGCGCAAATCCATGCGGTATAACGCCAATGTACGTTGGACGGCGGGTTGCGCCAGCATTGCATTTATTGTCGCTTTGCTTGGCTGATAGCTGGCAGGCATTGTTGCGGCAGGAGCTATTCCGATCTCCTCGGCGGAAAGTTGTCCGTAAAAATTATGTTCGCTGCTCAATTCAGCAAACAGCACATTCGCTTCCGGCAAACTTCCCCATGCTTTCAGAGCACGCGCCTTCCAATAACGCCAGACACCCTCGCGCTGTTGTTGCGGCGTCATGGCATTAATGCTCGCCCAAACTTCGTGCCAGTTCTGCGTAAGTAATGCCGTTCGGGCACGCCATGCCAGTTGCGGCCCAGTCAGGGGCGCTTCACCAGCCGCCTTATACCATTCCAGCGCACGCGTATCTCGCTTACGTGCCGCTTCATAACCTAACCACCCATAAAAATAATTATGCTCATCCGCAGTAAAATATGCCGCTTTTTTTTCCCACTGTGAATAGGCTAATTGTGGTGATTGCTTGGCTAGCCGCTGCAAGGCAAACATCGCCACTGTGCGCTGCGCTTCGGAGGCGTTATCCAGCTTGGCATTAGCAAGGTAACGCACCTGATCGGTGGCGGCGCTATCCAGTCCGGAGGAAGAAAGGACGCGCTTGGCAGGCAACTTCTCCGAGAGCTGTTTAGCCAGCGTCAGATTGCCTGCCTCCAATGTCAGGCGCAAACGTAGCCATATATCCGCTGTCTTAATGATACCGCTGGCAATTGCCGCATCGAACAATGGCGCACAGCTTTCCGGCAATTCCGCGCTGCTAGTTAGCCACAGGTTGCGTGCCTCATGCAGCACTTGTTCTTCTTGCAGATGTTGACGTGATCGCAGTGCATAACAGGTCAGATCGACCTCTCCATTCACCAAGCGCGGATATTGCGCCGCAAACTCTTCCCATTGCTGCCTTTTTCCAAGCAGCCTCAACCATTCCGCACGCAAGTGGTTAATCACCGGGGTATCATCAGGGCGCGCCAGAAATTCCTGAATCTCAGCGGCACTTGCCGTTTCTAGTCGCATACGCAACTGGTAATAAGCTAGATAAGGTTCTAGCAGGGAGTCTTTTAATCGCGCGGCCATGCGATCAAGCTTCGCTACATCACCCATCCGGAATGCATCGCGTGCAACGAGAAAATCCGCATCCTGATTTGCACCCGCCAAAGCAGGAAACAAAAAAAATACAAACACAAAAATCTTTGAAGAATGCATGGAAGGTGCCCTTATAAAATTCCGTTTAGTCATATTCCCGACTGATTTGAAATTTTTGCATAGCAGGCGATTCCCTATTTATATTGCAGCAAGTGCACCTCTCATATTATCGGTGGACAGTGCCCGAAACTTGAATTTGACGCAACTTGTTGTCTGCATTGACACATAATCAATGCGTTCTTCAACCATATATGGGGTGAATATTTTAGCAGATAAGCAAAGCATTTCTGTGCATGAATAGCTGAGATACTGTTTATTGAAAAATGTTTACAAATGATTTTTTGCCAACATATATTCTATAGGCGTGGAGAGGGAATGCAAAAACCTGTAAAATCCCGACATTCATAAATTCTATTAATTTAAGGCAAGGAAAATACATGAGCAAGAACCTGGTGCAATTCATTATCGAAGAACAACGGCAATTACCGGGTGCAACCGGTGACTTCACTGGGTTGCTTAGTGACATCATTACAGCCTGCAAACAAATTGCCCATAGTGTCAACAAAGGCGCATTGACTGGTGTGCTGGGGAGCGCAGGTAGCGAAAATATTCAAGGTGAAACGCAGACAAAGCTGGATGTAATAACCAATGACATTTTCATCGAAGCAAACCAATGGAACGGCCATCTTGCCGCTATGGCATCTGAAGAAATGGATGACATCTATCCCATTCCTGCGCAATATCCAAAGGGTAAATACTTGCTGACATTTGACCCGCTGGATGGCTCGTCCAACATTGACGTAAATATTTCCGTTGGCACGATTTTCTCGATTCTACGTTGCCCCGAAGGAGTGACAAACCCGACTGCAGAAGATTTCTTGCAACCCGGCACCAAGCAAATCTGTGCTGGTTATGCGCTATATGGCCCCTCCACAATGTTAGTGCTCACTACCGGACATGGCGTAAATGGCTTCACACTGAACAATGACATTGGGGAGTTTATGCTGACTCATCCGAATATGACCATTCCGGCCGACACCCAAGAATTCGCCATCAATATGTCCAACCAGCGTTTCTGGGAAGTCCCGGTGCAACGTTATGTGGATGAATGCGTGAAGGGTAAAACGCCAGGGGGACGTGAAAAAAACTTCAATATGCGCTGGGTGGCTTCGATGGTTGCAGAAGTGCATCGCATTCTGATTCGCGGCGGCATCTTTATGTATCCATTCGACAATAAGGAAGTAGGCAAGGCAGGGAAATTGCGTTTACTCTATGAAGCCAATCCAATGTCTTTCATCGTGGAACAAGCAGGAGGGGTATGCTCCACGGGTCGCGGACGTATCATGGAGCTCAAGCCAACGGGCTTGCACCAACGGGTACCGGTGATACTTGGCTCGAAGAATGAAGTAGAGCGTGTGGTGGGCTATCACAAAGAAGCGTGACACAATTGAGCGAAGGCTGCTGACCTGCCGAACAAAACCGTCTTGGATGGGTAGCCCGCTTGGTTCTGAAGAAGTTTTTAGAAACTGGCAGAGCGGTCGGGTTGAACTAGTCAGCCCCTTCGCATTTTTAGATGTGTCCTAAGCTTACAGAAGAATTGCTCAATCAAAAATATTCTGCCTAACCGCGAATAAAATACAACAGAATAAATCCAAATAAAATTAAAGCGACTAATGTAACCAGTTGGTTTATTTGTTTTTGTTGGGCCACTAATTCGCGCAATACGTTTGCAATTTGCAATCCGGGTTTTTCATTCAGGGTTTGGTACAATAAACGCGGTAGTTGCGGCAATAGAATGGCGTAGTGTGGCGCCTCTATTTTTAGAGCATTAAGAAAACCGCGCCAACCAATTTGCTCACTCATCCAACGTTCCAGCCAGGGCTTGGCAGTCTTCCACAGGTCCAGTTCGGGATCTAGTTGCAGGCCCAGCCCCTCAATATTAAGCAAGGTTTTTTGCAGCAGCACGAGCTGTGGCTGGACTTCAATGCCGAATTGGCGCGAGGTCTGGAACAGGCGCAGCAACACGCGTCCGAAAGAAACTTCACGCAAGGGCCGGTCAAAAATTGGCTCGCACACGGCTCGAATGGCTGCCTCCAGTTCATCCACCCGGGTAGCCGCAGGTGCCCAGCCGGATTCTATGTGTACTTCCGCCACGCGTTTATAGTCGCGCCGAAAGAAGGCAATGAAGTTCTGTGCGAGATAGTGTTTGTCAGAATCTGTGAGGGTGCCCATGATGCCAAAATCCAGAGCAATGTAGCGGCCATCCGCTGCCACCTGAACATTACCAGGGTGCATGTCAGCATGGAAAAAGCCATCGCGAAAAACTTGGGTGTAGAAAATTTCCACGCCATTGGCTGCCAGCGTAGGAAGGTCAATGCCGGCCGCACGTAGCGCATCCACATGATTGACGGGAAGGCCATTCATACGTTCCATCACCATCACTTCATCTGTACACCAATCCCAATAAATTTCCGGGACTAGCAACAATTTGGAATTGGCAAAGTTGCGTTTCAATTGGCTGGCGCTGGAGGCTTCCCGCATCAGGTCAAGTTCGTTGTGCAGATGCTTCTCGAATTCTTCTACCACCTTGCGCGGCTTGAGCCGCCTGCCGTCTTCCCACCAGCGTTCGATTAAACTCGCGCAGATATCAAGCAGTGCAATGTCGTGCGCGATAATGCGTGCGATGCCGGGACGCAGGATTTTTATTGCGACTTCGCGCCCATTCGGCAGCACGGCGAAATGTACTTGAGCCACCGAGGCACTGGCAATGGGGGTTTCCTCGAAGCTATGAAATACTTCATTGAGTTTTTTATTGTAGGCAGCCTCCAGCAAAACCACAGCTTGCGCAGAAGGAAAGGGCGGCACCTGGTCTTGCAGTTTGGCCAGCCCGTCAGCGATGTCGACAGGAATCAGGTCGCGGCGGGTGGACAGCATTTGCCCAAACTTTACGAAAATCGGGCCTAAGCTTTCCAATGCATGGCGCAATCTCACTGCACGCGGTGCAGAGATGTCACGTGCGAACAGCAGCAAGTTGATCGGTACCAGCAGCCAGCGTGTGCGTGAATGCGCAAGCAGAAATTCATCCAAGCCGAAACGCAGTACGACAAAAATTATTTTTAGCAGGCGTAACAGGCGCATGAAAATTTCACGAAGATTTTATTATTCTGCAGTCCGAGCAAAGTGTTCGGCCGTATTTTTGAAATTATGTTCTCTGCTTGGTTGTATTCCACTTATCCAAAAACTGCTTTAACGCGACCTCCAAATACTTGAAAGGAAAATCAGCTTTGTGAATTTCAAAGAACAGTTAAATGGTTTGCAGTATATTATAAAGACTAGCAGGAATTTTCAGGAATTAGATAGTCGATTGATGCGTTGCTCCAGTCGCGCTACATCATCTCGCAGCTTATCTATCTGTTGCACAAAATCCGCAATATGAGTGGATTTGGCAAGCAGCGGAGATTCTTCTGTCCAGTATTCTGCCAGCGCTTGCGACAGGTTGAGTGCAGCATCCTGTATATATTGCTGGCCAGCCTTGGCATATTGCACGATACGTTCGGCAGCGATATCGCCAGTCACCCGGCTTAAGTCTTCTGCCCGATCCCAGTGCAGATGACGACTGAGATAAAAAATTTCGGCGAGTAGCGCGGTATCACCGCAACTTTCAATTTGCGCGAAAGCCGCTTCATCATGCACTGCCAGACGCGGCAGCAATGAAGGTGGAATAGTGCAGCTTGCATCGGCGTTTACATCAGCTGTTGAGGTGCGCAGCGTGCCATCGTTTTGGATAGTATAGGAAAAAATAAACGGCGCGATAGTAAAGCGCGCCGTCTTGCCTGCATGAACTACCAACCGTTGCGACGCCCAGCCACTTTGAGTAAGCAAGTGGTTAAGAGCAGCAGCGGTCGGCTGAAACAGCATATTTAAGCTACTTGCTGGATCCCGGATAGTAACCAGACTGCCTTTTCATCACGCAGGTTCTTCTGCACATGCCAAATTTCATCGAAATTCTCGGGCACGCTGTTATTTTCGCTCAATTGGCCGCTCATACGCACACTAGCAATGGCATAGTCACTTTCATTGACCACCTCAACAATCT
>JANMWF010000294.1:0-1694 GCA_031393845.1 Nitrosomonadales bacterium
GTGCGTGACCTGATGAGTTTGCAGAATGTCATTACGCAGAATTTGCGAGAAATTTTTGCCGTGCCTCATGTTGTGTTGCATATCTGGAAAGGATTGCCGCCCAGCTTGGAAGTGTTGACCTTCGCTGACCAGCAACTGCAACCCGTCTGTGTTCATCACGCTCTTCATGACACTTTGGCCTGGTTTGGCGAAAGCGCGGCTCATTTGCATTCGTTTGCTTATATACCGTTGCGCGCGGACGAACAATCCATCGGCCTGTTAATATTGGCTAGTGAGGATGCGCAACGCTTCTATCCCGACATGGGCACGCTGTTCCTGCAGCGTATTGCGGAAATTGTAAGCAGCGCGCTACGCCCCTCTCTATAAAACGATGTCAAACAGCACCGCGCAGGCTACCACTCTCAATCTAGTTACACTGCACGGATTTCTCGACCATCTGCGCAACGAGCGCCGTTACTCCCCACTTACTGCGGAAAATTATTCCCGCGATATTTGCCGTTTGTTTAAGCTTGCTGGTGTTACGCCACTAAACGAACTAAAAAACCATCAAATTCGTCGTTTTATAGCACAATTGCATGGTAGCGGTTTGGGTGGCAAGAGTTTGGCGCGCATGCTGTCGGCATGGCGTACCTTTTATTTTTATCTAATTCGTGACCACCAGTTCAAAGACAATCCGTGCATCGGGCTGCGTGCGCCCAAATCGGCACGCAATCTGCCGCATGCACTTTCCCCGGACGAAGCTGTGTGCCTGATGGGACTACCCATAGCAGGCGACATTCTGGCGGTGCGCGACAAAGCGATGTTTGAGTTATTTTATTCTTCCGGCCTGCGCTTGGCAGAGCTGGTCAGTCTCGATCCTGTTGCGCTTGACTTTGCCGACGCAGCTATACGTGTTATTGGTAAAGGCGCCAAGACACGCATCGTACCGTTGGGCAGCTATGCGATCTCCGCGCTGCAAGCTTGGCTGGCACTGCGCGGACAATTGGCCAAACAGGGTGAAACGGCTCTATTTGTTAACCGCAATGGTAGTCGCATTGGTGTGCGCGCGGTACAACTACGAATGTCAGGCTGGGGCATCAAACAGGGTATCACCAGCGGCGTTCACCCACACTTGTTGCGCCATTCGTTCGCCTCACATGTGCTGCAATCAAGCGGAGATTTACGGGCAGTTCAAGAAATGCTCGGTCATACCAGCATTTCTACTACGCAGGTATACACTCATCTTGATTTCCAATACCTCAGTAAAATTTACGATGCAGCGCATCCGCGGGCCAAAAAGAAAACCTTATGAATAAAATTATTCTTAAGGAGGGGAGGGATAAATCCATTCTGCGCCGTCACCCCTGGATATTTTCCGGGGCAATTAAACGTGTGGAAGGCTCGCCTATTGATGGTGACACGGTACAGATATACTCAACACAAGGCACTTTTCTCGCCCATGCCGCATACAATGCACATTCACAAATTGCTGCGCGAGTATGGTCATGGCACGCGGAGCAAAGCATCAATGCAGATTTTTTCTGCACGAAAATTACCCATGCACTGACAGTGCGCAAAGATCTCAACTTGGCGCAACACAGCACTGGCTTGCGCCTGATCCATGGCGAATCCGATGGTTTACCCGGGTTGGTAGTAGATCAATATGGCGATGTGCTGGTTATGCAGATTGGCAGTGCGGGAGCGGAACGCTGGCG
>JANMWF010000299.1:0-6123 GCA_031393845.1 Nitrosomonadales bacterium
CGCTGGTGAGTTGCTTATATTGCTTCATCTGTGTTCCTTTTACTTGGTCGTTTAAGTGGCTCCGATATTAACGCAGCTCGTCACCTAAGTTCACTTACAAAAGCTGCACTTCAGAGTTGAATTTGCCATTTCAAACCGCCATCGTCTCGTAAACTATAATCTACTGTAAGTCGAGATAAACCTCGTTCAAATGAGTGATTCAGCCTCGCAATTTCGTACCATTTGTCGAGATAGTTCTCTAATTTGAAATTTTCAACGGGTTTCACATTTTCAGGAATTCCAACGCAACCCATTAATAACAAAATCAACGCCATGAAGAATTTGTTCATATTGTTTCATCCTGCTAAGCCTAATGAGGTTATCGTAAATTTTTAAATTCCGACCTTCGTGGAAATGACGAATCGCACCATTTGATGACGGGCTCTGTAAGACGATTTTTATTTCAAAATCTCACTCAGTGGGATGCCTAGTGCGATAGCTACTCCTTCACCATAGGCCGGATCAGCTTTCAAGCAGTTGCCAATATGGCGAATATGAATCTCGCGTGGCGCAGCACCAATGGAACGCGCGGTGTTCTCGAACAATATCTGTTGCTGCGCCGACGTCATTAGGCGAAATAGTGCTCCGGGCTGAGAGTAGTAATTTGTATCTTCGCGATGATTCCAGTGATCAGCCGCGCCCTCCAAGCTTAGCTGCGGCTCGGCAAACCCCGGCTGCTCCTGCCATTCTCCGTAACTATTTGGCTCGTAGCCCAGCGTACTGCCGTGGTTACCGTCGACGCGCATGGCACCATCACGATGCGAACTGTGAACCGGGCAGCGGGCGGCGTTGACCGGAATCAGTTGGTGGTTAACGCCCAGACGATAACGCTGTGCATCACCGTAGGAGAAAATTCGGCCTTGCAGCATCTTGTCTGGCGAAAAACTGATGCCGGGCGGCACATTGGCAGGGTTAAAGGCAACCTGCTCTACTTCGGCGAAGTAGTTCTCAGGGCTGCGGTTCAGTTCAAGTATGCCAACGTCGATAAGCGGATAATCCTTGTGCGGCCAGATTTTGGTTAGGTCGAAGGGGTGATAGGGCACCTTCGTAGCGTCAGCTTCTGGCATGACCTGCACGCACATCTTCCATTTTGGAAAATCACCACGCTCAATGGATTCATACAGATCGCGCTGGTGGCTTTCACGATCCTTGCCGATCAGGGCTTCGGCCTCGGCATCTGTGAGGTTCTTTATTCCCTGCTGCGATTGGAGGTGGAATTTGACCCAGAAACGCTCGTTATCCGCGTTGATAAAACTGAAAGTGTGGCTGCCAAAGCCGTGCATATGACGGTAGGTGGCAGGAATACCGCGATCGCTCATTACCACGGTGATTTGATGCAGCGCCTCCGGCAGCAGTGTCCAGAAGTCCCAGTTGTTCTTCGCGCTGCGCATATTGGTGCGCGGGTCGCGTTTTACAGCATGGTTCAGATCAGGAAATTTTAGCGGATCACGCAGAAAGAATACAGGTGTGTTGTTACCAACCAGGTCCCAGTTCCCTTCCTCGGTGTAGAATTTGATGGCAAAACCGCGAATGTCGCGCTCGGCGTCGGCCGCACCGCGCTCACCGGCCACGGTGGAGAAACGGACGAACAAACTGGTCTTCTTGCCCACATGAGAGAAAATTTTCGCTCGTGTGAATTTAGTGATATCACTTGTGACGGTGAAGGTGCCATAGGCGCCGGAACCTTTTGCATGCATGCGCCGTTCGGGGATGACTTCGCGATCAAAGTGGGCAAGTTTCTCCAAGAACCAGACATCCTGCATAAGCTGTGGTCCCCGCGGACCTGCGGTCATCACATTCTGGTTATCGACTACTGGACATCCGGCGTTGGTGGTCAGCTTCTTTTTGTCACTCATTGCTCACTCCTTAGTATTATTGCGAATTGGAGTGATACAAAATAGATTGTAGCGCTCCACTTATCTGAATTTATCCAAAGGGTTTAGGCTTCGGGTCTCTTTAGTTGAAGGTGGAAAAATTGGTATCATGAACTCGGACTGCTTGCCGGTCAATGACTTTAAGAACGCCACGATTTTGACATTTTCTTCCTTGGTGAGCTTACGTCTCAGCTGCAGCCTACCCATGGTGTCCACTGCGTCTTCCAAGGAAAATAAATGGCAAATAAATGGGGTCAGACGTTCGCAGTAACAGCAATTTATCCAGCGGGTTAAAGTCCCGTCCAAGGAATTGCCCATACACCTTGGCAGCACGAAGGAGCGTCGTTCAAGTAATCGAGGGTCGTAAGTTTCTTATGGTAACTCTCCCAAATTCTCCACCGACGAGTATCGTTGCCGGTACGTGGGCTGGAACGTCAAACACCTCCTTAACTGGTACAAACGCACGGGCGGCACGCGCAGCTACACCTGGGTCAAAAGGCGTCTGCAGGAAGCGGGACTTGTGCTCGAGGCAAAGAAGCGTGGCTCACACAGGACACGGCGCGAACGCTCAGCGCTGCCGGGCATGATGATCCACCAGGATGACAATCTGTAAAGCGCAATGTGATAAGTGTTTGCTCGTGTTTCATGACGCTATGTTCGACGGCGTACAGACTTGAGAATCATTTCGATGCCATGCTTATCCCGTAAGGTAAATTCACATGTGAATAAGGTAATAAAGCCAGCAACCTCGATATTCAAATCAAATAATCAGCGCTGTGCTCTTAAGCTGCTTTGAATGCCGGAGCTAATGACAGCGATGCCGACAGGCTTGCTCCTCCACCACGGTAAGAATGCAGTTTGATAAGCATGGCAAAAAGAAAAGAGAAAATTGAGATGGGTGGGACTAAAGACGGCACGGTGCCGTCTGACGCGTTGGTATTATTCGGTGCGACTGGCGATCTTGTTTACAAAAAGATTTTCCCGGCGCTCTATGCAATGGTAAAGCGCGGTGTCCTTAATGTACCGGTGGTCGGCGTTGCTTCCTCGCAATGGAGTCTGGCACAACTTCGAAAACGGACGACGGACGGTATAAAAAAATCCGGCAAGATTGATGACAAGCAAGCTCTTCGTCATCTTCTTTCTTTGCTCCGGTACGTGGTGGGCGATTATAGCGATCCGGCTACGTATAAAGCGATCAAGGAGACGCTGGGTGATGCCCAACGCCCAGCGCATTACCTTGCCATCCCGCCCGCGCTTTTCGAGATGGTCATAAAAGGACTCGGCACAGCTGGCTTGGCTGAAAATGCGCGCGTTATAGTGGAGAAGCCGTTCGGGCGTGATCTGGCATCCGCACGTGAGCTTAACTTTATTGCAAAATCGGTTTTCCCGGAAGACGCCATCTTTCGTATCGACCACTACCTTGGAAAGGAGGCGATCATGAATATCCTTTATTTTCGCTTCGCTAATTCGTTCCTGGAGCCGATCTGGAACCGCAACTGCGTGGCTAGTGTCCAGATAACGCTAGCCGAGAATTTCGGCGTGGAGGGTCGCGGTGAATTTTACGAAAGCGCTGGCTGTCTGCGCGATGTTATTCAAAACCACCTGTTTCAGATCGTAGCGCTGCTTGCCATGGAACCACCGGCCTACCAAGGCTATGAAGCCGTGCACATCGAGAAAGCAAAAGTCTTTAAAGCCATGCGTCCGCTGCAACCGGACGATTTGGTGTGCGGCCAGTATATTGGTTACCGGAAGGAGCCACGCGTGGCGAAGGGTTCCGACGTTGAGACTTTCTGTGCGCTACGGCTGTTCATCGACTCGTGGCGTTGGGAGGGCGTACCGTGGTACCTGCGTTCCGGTAAGTTTCTAGCTGAAACGGCGGCAGAAGTGCTGATTCAGCTGAAGCCGCCGCCGCAAAGATTGTTCGACGATTCAGCTCCGACGAACGGTCGGGCTAACTACCTGCGCTTTCGGCTCTCCCCCGGTTTCGTAATAGCTCTTGCTGCTCGCGTTAAACGCGTAGGTAAGGAATTCGTCGGCGATCAGCAAGAACTGGATTTGTTTTATAAACATCCGCAAGAGGAAGCACCCTATGCGCGGCTCCTGACAGATGCTATGGCCGGTAATGGCACGCTGTTTACCCGTGAGGATGCGATTGAGGCCGCTTGGGCGGTGGTCGAGCCAGTTCTTACAGCCCATAATCCTGCACTCCCCTATAAGCCTGGCAGCTGGGGGCCGAAGAAATCCGACGCGCTCATCGCAGCAGACGGAGGTTGGCTTAACCCCATCCCTGAGCAGGCAGCAACATGACATCTGCTAATACAACCGTGCAGCGCATAGGCGATCCTTCAATTTAAATTTGCCAGCGTTGCAAAGCTAAACATGCATAACAGGAGAAATCATGAAGTCCACACAACAACTACATAATCTCGGTCAGAGAATCTGGCTCGACAACATCACACGCGAGCTTCTGACCAGCGGCACATTACGCCGCTACATTGACGAATTCTCTGTAACGGGGCTCACCTCTAACCCCACGATTTTCGATAACGCCATTAATAAGGGCGCTTTCTATGACGGGTCCATCCGTCAAAAAACGGCAGCGGGCAAATCAGGCGAAGCACTGTTCCTTGAGCTGGCTCTGGAGGATTTAACCCAGGCGGCCGACCTCTTTCGTCCGGTTCATGATGCCACTGGCGGGGTTGATGGCTGGGTATCGCTGGAAGTATCGCCTTTGCTGGCCGATGATACGGCCGGCACCATAAAAGCGGCGATTCAACTTCATGCGCGAGCAAACCGTCCCAATATTTTCATAAAGATTCCAGGCACTCGCGCAGGTATTCCTGCGATTGAAGAGGCCATTTTTGCAGGCGTACCGATAAATGTCACGTTGCTGTTCTCGCGCGAGCATTACATCGCAGCAGCCGAAGCGTATATGCGCGGCATAGAACGACGCATCGCCAGCGGTCTTGATCCTGTAGTTCATTCCGTAGCATCGATTTTTGTCAGCCGCTGGGATGCGGCTATCAAAGAAAAGATTCAGCCTGGTCTAAGCAATCGTCTAGGCATTGCAATCGCCATGCGCACTTACAAAGCTTATCGCGACTTGCTCGCATCACCGCGTTGGCAGAAGCTGGCCAATTTCGGAGCCCGGCAGCAACGTCTGCTCTGGGCCAGCACAGGCACCAAGGACCCTGACGCCTCAGACATCCTTTACGTCGAAGCGCTCATGGCACCCGACACCATCAATACCATGCCCGAGAAGACGTTGCTCGCTTTTGCCGCTCATGGCGAAGTGAATGGCACCCTGCCGGTTGATGGCGGCTATGCCGAAAGCGTACTCGCCGAATTTGCGGAAGAAGGCATTAACGATGAAACGCTGGCTGCCGATCTTCAGCGTGAAGGTACTGCAGCGTTTACCAAGTCATGGATCGATCTGATGGCTTGCATCAAATCAAAGAGTGACATGTTGACGAAAGGTAATTAAGCATGCCTACACATTGCCCTACGCGATAAAGTAAGGAAGGCTTTTCGAGAGCTAGCCGTAACTCAATGTTAGACAATTATGCTCATCGCGTCAGAACACTGCGAAGGACAATGGATAGGGAGTAAGCCATGACCGACCAAATTCAACTCGACCAGCTTTGTATCAACACTATTCGCACACTTTCCATCGACGCCGTTGAAAAAGCGCAATCGGGCCATCCGGGCACACCGATGGGAGCAGCCCCAACGGTTTATTGTCTGTGGCAGAGCTTTCTGCGTTACGACCCAGAGGATCCCGAATGGCCAAACCGCGACCGCTTCGTTCTTTCCGCCGGCCACGCCTCGGCATTGCTCTATAGCCTGCTGTACTTATCCGGAGTCAAGGCGACAAGCCCAAGTTACAAACTGACGGATCGGCTTGCCGTGTCACTCGATGACCTTAAGAGTTTTCGTCAGGCCGGGAGTCGCTGCACCGGGCATCCCGAGTACGGATGGACCTCCGGCGTGGAAACCACCACGGGTCCGCTCGGACAGGGTGTTGCGGTCAGCGTCGGCATGGCGGTTGCTGAACGCTGGCTTGCGGCTACTTATAATCGGCCCAATTACGAGCTGTTCGAACATAACGTCTACGCGCTATGCAGCGACGGCGACATGATGGAGGGAATCAGCAGTGAGGCGGCGTCGCTGGCAGGACATCTTAAACTGGCCAATCTGTGCTGGATCTACG
>JANMWF010000001.1:0-3636 GCA_031393845.1 Nitrosomonadales bacterium
GCTTCGCGTGGTGTTTTGCCCTGTATACGCTCTGCATCCAGCGCGAAGTCGATCATCATGATGGCATTTTTTTTAACGATGCCAATTAGCAGAATGATACCGATGATGCCGATTACCCCAAGGTCGGTACGCGACACCAACAAAGCTAATAATGCCCCGACTCCAGCTGAAGGAAGAGTGGACAGAATTGTGACTGGGTGAATGTAGTTTTCGTAGAGCACGCCCAGAACAATATACATGGTTATGATTGCAGCAAGAATCAGTAGCAACATGTTGCTCAGAGAAGCCTGGAATGCCAGGGCAGCTCCCTGAAAACCGGTTTGAACACTAACAGGCACTCCAATTTCTTGTTCCGCAGCGCGAATAGCCTTCACTGCGTTACCCAACGAAACGCCGGGCGCCAAGTTAAAGGAAATAGTGGCGGCGGGAAACTGATCGATATGATTGATAGATAGAGGTGTCGCACGTTCTGAAATACGAGCGATCGACGATAACGGCACCTGCTGCCATTCAACGATACGATGTAAATTCCATTAAAAGCCTCCAGCCCCCGCTGAGACTCAGGCTTAACTTCCAGCACTACGCGATACAGGCTGGATTGAGTGAATATGGTTGAAATAAGTCGCTGACCAAAGGCATTGTATAGCGCGTTATCTATTGCCGCAGGCGTAATGCCAAGCCGGCCAGCGGTATCGCGGTCGATCTCGACATAGGCCTGTAAGCCCTGGTTCTGAACATCGCTGTCAACATCAATGAGCTCCGGCAATTTGCGCAGACGCTCAAGTAGTTTTGGCGCCCATTCGGCCAGCTCAGTCGGATTGACGTCTTCGACACTGAACTGATATTGAGTGCTACTTACCCGCGTCTCAATAGTTAGATCCTGCACCGGTTGCATGTACATCTCTATTCCCTGCACCTGTGCCAGACTGTGTTGCAGGCGACGAATCACACCAGTGGCGTCAGCGTTACGCGCACTCTTTGGTTTGAGGTTAATCAGCATGCGGCCACTGTTAAGCGTGGCATTCGTGCCATCAACGCCAATGAATGACGATAAGCTCTCAACCGCAGGGTCTTTCAGCACAACTTGAGCGAGTGCCTGTTGTCGTTCGGCCATCGCCGCGAAAGAAATAGATTGAGGGGCTTGGGTCATACCTTGAATCACCCCGGTATCTTGCACCGGGAAAAAACCTTTAGGCACGAACATATAGAGCAGTACGGTAAGGCCCAGTGTAGCTCCAGCCACCAGCAATGTGGCAAACTGACGGTCAAGTACCCAGTTGAGCATGACGCCATAACGCGCGATCACCCTATCGAAAAAAGCGCCACTCCTGCGGTAAAACCGACCTTGTTCGGCAACAGGCACATGACGCAGCAATTTTGCACACATCATCGGCGTGAGGGTAAGCGAGACCACGGCAGAAATCAGAATTGCCACCGCCAATGTGATTGCGAATTCGCGGAATAACCGGCCGACGACGTCTCCCATGAACAGCAGCGGAATCAGTACAGCGATTAGCGAAAAGGTCATCGAAATAATGGTAAAGCTAATTTGTTCAGCGCCCTTGAGTGCCGCTTGCAAGGGTGAATCGCCAGCTTCAATATAACGCGTGATGTTCTCGATCATTACGATTGCGTCATCCACCACGAATCCGGTAGCAATCGTTAGCGCCATCAGGGTCAAGTTATTGATGCTGAAACCAGCCAGATACATCACGCCAAAAGTGCCGATAAGCGACAGCGGTACGGCAATGCCGGGGATGATGGTGGCGTACACGCTACGTAAAAACAGGAAAATTACCATCACCACCAGCGCGACCGATAGCATCAACTCGAAGCGGACATCTGCCACCGAGGCACGGATCGTAGTAGTTCGATCAGTGAGAATCTTGACATTGATAGACCCAGGTAACGTAGCTTGCAGTTGCGGCAAAAGCTTCTTAATGCGATCCACCGTTTCGATGACATTGGCTCCGGGTTGACGCCGAATATTTAGAATCACAGCCCGAGTCTGGTCAGCCCAAGCAGCAAGATGCGTGTTCTCGGCCCCGTCAATGGTGTCGGCAATGTCACTTAAACGAATCGGGGCACCATTGCGCCAAGCGACAATAAGATTTCGGTATTCTTCGGCTGACTTGAGCTGGTCGTTGGCGTCCAGGGTTGAGGCTCTAGCCGCGCCATCAAAACTTCCTTTCGCAATGTTTACGTTGGCATTTCCGATAGCAATGCGAATATCGTCGAGGTTAAGCCCGTTTGCGGCAAGCGCTTTGGGATTAGCCTGGATACGAACCGCAGGCCGTTGACCGCCGCCAATGCTAACCAGGCCGACGCCAGGCAGCTGCGAAAGTTTCTGTGCCAAGCGTGTATCTACGAAATCTTGCACTTTTGGCAGCGGCAGCGTTTCGGACGTGATCGCCATCGTAACAATAGGCGCGTCAGCTGGATTGACCTTGCTGTAAATCGGCGGCATCGGTAGATCAGTAGGCAGAAAAGAAGTGGCAGCGTTAATCGCTGCCTGCACTCCCTGTTCGGCAACATCAAGACTGAGATTGAGTCCGAACTGTAGTGTGATGACTGAGGCGCCGCCTGAGCTACTGGAAGACATCTGGTTCAGGCCGGGCATTTGGCCAAACTGGCGCTCCAGTGGTGCGGTAATTGAGGATGTTGTCACGTCCGGGCTGGCACCGGGGTAAAAGGTGGTCACCTGAATAGTCGGGTAATCAACCTCCGGCAAGGCTGAAATCGGCAATAAACGGTAGGCCAGCATTCCTGACAACAGGATGGCGGCCATTAGCAGTGTGGTTGCAACGGGCCGGATAATAAACAAACGTGAAGGGTTCATGCCCCGTCTTTGCTCTCGGCCGGGGGTTTGCGCCGATTTTGGCGCCTATCACCTTTGGGCGGGCCTTTGCTTTCCTCACTCCGTTCGCCAGGGGAGCTTATCTCCACTTTTGCGCCCTGACGCAGCTTGTCCGCACCGTCTATTACGATTTTTTCTCCAGGAACCAAGCCCTTCTCGACTGCCATTATATTGCCCGAAATTTGTCCGAGCACGACAGGTCGCAGGCTTACTGTTTTGTTTTCATCCACCACATAGAAAAAATTTCCCTGCGTGCCACGCTGTGATGCTGAAGTCGGAACTAAAGTAACGCCATGTCGAGTTTCGATGCGCAAGTGGATATTGACAAACTGATTCGGAAAAAGGGCGTTGTCAGAATTTGTAAATTCTGCTTTAAGCTTGACCGTTCCAGTTGTCGCATCAATCTGGTTGTCTATCGTCAGCAGTACGCCGGTCGCCAATTTATTCTTATCATCACGATCCCAGGCTTCGACGGCCAGCTGTTGATCCGCCTGCAGTTTGCTGATCACTGTAGCGAGATTGTCCGAAGGAATTGAAAAAATGACGGTAATCGGCTGGGTCTGAGTAATAACAACCAAACCACCAGAGTCAGTGGCGTGAACCATGTTGCCTGTGTCAACCAAGCGCAGCCCAAGGCGGCCGGCAATCGGTGCCGTAACACGAGTGAAAGCAAGCTGGAGCTTGGCGTTATCCACCAGAGCCTTATCCGTTTGTACCACCCCTTCATATTGTTTTACCAGCGCGTCTTGCGCGTCAACCTGTTGTTTGGCGATAGAATC
>JANMWF010000017.1:0-15841 GCA_031393845.1 Nitrosomonadales bacterium
TACCCCGCAAAAGAAATTTAGCCTGCTCCTTTACTCCCTGATCTGTTTAATAAATCCTTGATATCCGGGGTAACCATTTGCATGCACCATTGAGGATGCATCCCCGGGAAATTTTATGGGGATTTCTTTATTGATACCCTAAAGTTTACCAAAAGATTGCCGATCTATTAGATAGCTGAAAAAGGCAAACCCATCGCGAGGTGGGGACGCAAAGCTTCCGGTCTTGGAAAAGATAGCGGGGTTACCAGAATGCTCAGGCTTTAAATCCTTGGTGTGTTCATTTGCTTTATCAGCAGACCATTAATATAACTTAAGGAGTCTGACATGCCACGCCAACATCAATTTCCAGTACAATTTTCTGACAACAACCGTTGCGATCATTCCAGTGCCACGCCCAGTTTCGCACGTTCGCTTCTCTTGGCTGCCATTTTGGCAGGATGTGCCAGTTTGACCCATGCTGCGCCATCTGCTTCGGCCCAGGGAGCGGGGCCGGCAGTTGCACAAGATACCGGGCCTATCGGCAAACAAGCCTTTGTTGGTTGGGCAAAAGGCCGTTTGCTGATTGCACCACGCGCTGGTTTAACCGCTGGTGAGTTTGAGAATGCATTGAAGCCCCACAATGCCAAATCTAGAATCCACCTCAAAAAAATCAATACCCATATAGTCGAACTGCCAGCAGGTGCCGATGAAGTGGCAGTTATGCGCGAGCTAAAAAAGGATCCCAGGCTAAAATATGTAGAATTGGATATGGCAGTTACCCATGCCGCATCCGTGACCGATCCCTACTATAGTTACAGTTGGGCACTGCCAACAATCCAGGCACCCACCGCTTGGGATAGTGCTAACGGTAGCGGCGTAATTATTGCCATTCTGGATTCCGGCATTGATGCCACCCACCCTGATCTGGCACCCAATATAGTGCCCGGCTGGAACTTTTACGATAACAATTCGAACACGAGTGATGTTACTGGACATGGTACCAAGGTGGCCGGCACAGCGGCGATGGCGGCCAACAATGGCACGGGCAGCGCAGGCGTCGCATGGGGCGCGAAAATTATGCCGGTGCGCATCGGTTCACCCGATGGAATTACATACTGGAGCATCGTGGCACAGGGTATCAATTGGGCAGCAGATCACGGCGCCAGAGTTGTCAATTGCAGTTTCGATAATCTCTCTGGCAGTGCCACCATCCAGTCTGCCGCGCAATATATGCGCAGCAAAGGCGGCGTTGTAGTGGTCGCAGCGGGTAACAGCGGCGGACTTGTAGATATTGCTGCAAACGATTCCATGCTGAGCGTGGCTGCCACCGATAGTAACGATCTGCGCGCCAGTTTTTCTAGTTACGGTAACTATGTTGACCTTGCTGCTCCCGGTGTAAACATTTTCGCCCCTTCCATGGGTGGCGGCTATTCCAATAACTGGGGCACCTCCTTTGCCAGTCCCATTGTGGCAGCGACAGCCGCGCTGATGATATCGGCCAACAATAACATCAGCCCTGTTGATATTGACCAGATTCTCAAATCTACCGCACTTGATTTGGGTGATGCTGGCTACGATATTTATTATGGCGCGGGCCGGGTTGATGCAGCCAAAGCCGTGGCAGCCGCTAAATCAATCATTAAAACAGCTATCAGCCTGGATACTCAGGCACCGGCTATTCTGATCACCTCACCGGTAGGCAGCACGGTATCCGGCAGTGTTCCGGTCGATGTAAAGTATTCCGACAATATTGGAGTAACCCGTGTCGAGCTATATGTTAACGGACAAAAGTTTGCTACTGATGACATTGCGCCCTTTGCTTTTGCCTGGGATACTTCATTACTCTCGAACGGTGCTTACACCCTTGTCGCTTATGCCTATGATGCGGCAGGCAACGCGGGCGTTTCACCCACCGTTTCGGTAACCATTGGCAGTGACACCGTTGCACCCGTAATCAGCAGTTTCAACTTGGTGGATGGAATGACGGTCTCCAATAAACAGTCTGTCAATGTAACGGCTACCGATAACCAGACCGTCGCCAAAATTATCCTGAGCATCGACGGCAAGCAAGTCGCCGTCGCTTATGGCAGCTCTTTGAGTTATAGCTGGAATACCCGCAACACAGCCAAAGGTGCGCATATTGCAACTGTGCAAGCATATGATGCTGCGAATAACACAGCCAGCAAGACCGTAACGGTTTATAAATAGATAGCAAGTCTTTGCGGATTATTCAGGCGTCTTTCGGGGCGCATTTTTGTCGGAATTTTTTACGGTCGGCACGAGCAGCGAGAAATCATTTTTAACTTGTAATATAAAATATATGATTAAATTCATTATGTTGTGGTATATAAAAAATGTTGGCACGTATAATGCTTACAGAATGGTTGTCTTACCTTAATAAAGGAGTATCGACCATGAAAATCAAAACTGCCCGTGTTGCTGCCGTTTCGGCGTTATTTGCGCTGTTTTCCGCGATCGGTAATGCAACCGTTATCACCTCAAGTACCAATAATCCCTTGCTCTTTAACTGGTCGTTTTCAAGTGTCGCGGGCAACCTGGTTGGAAATGGTTCATTGAATCTTAGTGGCTTCAATTCCTCGCAGCTGACCGTGGGCGTGATACTTAACAACACTTCCGGCACGTCTTCGAACCGACTGACCTCTTTTGGTTTCGGTATTGACCCCAATGCCACTGGCGTGATTTTCTCGGACGCGAATGATGGGGGAATGATCAACGCTGTTCTGGACAACATTCCCAGCCTGAAAACGATTGAGGTTTGCGCCTATGGCGGCAATAACTGTAGCGGCGGCAGTAACGGCGGAATCCTCGGAGGCGCGAGTGACACTTTCAGCATATTGCTCGCAGGAAATTGGGGTAACCAGGTTGACATCGCCCCTATCGGCTTCAAGTATCAAACGGGCTCGGGTTCGTTTGAGTTCACCACGTCGACTATCAGTAGCGGTACAGGTGGTCAGGTCGGCGGTGTAGGTCCTATACCGGAGCCGGGAATACTGGCGCTATTGAGTGCTGGATTGCTGGGTCAAGTATTACTAATTCGTCAGCGCCGTCGTCGGCAAAAATAGTGTTATTTAACTTAAAAAAGCGCGCGAAAGCGCGTTTTTTTATGGCTGCTCAGGTAGCATGGCCTGCCTTGAACTTGACCATTTCAGTATGACTATTATCGATACTCCCATATTTATCCAACGGCTGAGAAACCTGTCGAGTTCATTGCTGCTAATCGCGGCTGTTGGTGGTTTTTATGCCGCCATTCCTTACTTTCAGCGCTATTTTTCTGCGCATACACACTTTTTTGCTGAAGATTTTACTCGGTGGCAGGTACTACTGACAGTTACCTTGGGCTATATATTTTTGTTGCTTGTGTTTTACCTCAGCGAAAAGTCACCTGGCATATCCAAGTCCATTCTCTGTCTGCGTGCACTGAGGCGGTTGGCCAGTTCGCCGCAGCTTACCTGGCGGGGAGGCTTGCCCGCGGACGAACGACTGGGATTGCTCAGTGTTCTGCTGAAAGCTTTCTTTGCGCCGCTGATGGTGGTCTGGCTGTTTGACCACACTGCTCTAATGCTGAGCAATGGGGGTGCGTTACTATTAGCTTGGGGAAAGCCCGAGACGGATTGGATGGCATTGTTCAACGATCATGGGTTCTGGTTCCTGTTCAAACTGATCCTGTTTTTGGACGTAGTTTTCTTTACCATTGGCTATCTGATTGAACTACCAGCGCTGAACAACGAAATTCGCTCGGTTGATCCTACCCTGTTGGGCTGGACTGTCGCACTGGCCTGTTATCCTCCATTCAATGACATGACCAGCAAAATATTTGGCGGCGGGTATTCCGCCGATTTCCCGCAGTTCGATCACCCAGCTTTCCATCTGGCTGCCAATGCACTATTGCTGGGGCTGATGGCAATCTACACGTCGGCTTCCATTGCGCTCAATTTCAAAGCAAGCAATCTCACCCATCGTGGCATTATTGCGCACGGCCCGTATCGCTTTATCCGCCACCCGGCATACGTTTGCAAAAACCTGGCTTGGTGGATTGGTCTGGGACCGGCGCTAATCTTGGCTATACAGACTTCATTGACGGCTATTTTGATGATGGTTGGCTCCATGTTTGGCTGGTCGGTCATTTACTATATGCGTGCGCTGACCGAGGAAGATCATCTGCGCAGCGTGGATGATACTTACGACCAATACTGCCAGAAAGTTAAATACCGCTTTATTCCTGGTGTTATTTAGCAAGGTATCAGGTCAGCAAAAGAGGCTAAATGTTGTTAGGGCTGCCGTAAACTTCTGTTGTATTGTATGACCCTCCTGGCTTCGTCGTTTTAATTTCGACTTGATTCGGGTATAGGTGCTTTCTGCAGATTTAAGGGCGCCTCTAAAAATTCAAGTTTCTAGGCAAGACAAGGCACGAGTAAAAAATATGAGCGCGGCATATAGTTGATATGTAAGCGATAATTTTTTTCGAGTAACGGCGTATTGTGACGAAACGGGGTAAGCAGGCAAGCCGCAAAGCGGCTGCTCGCAAAATTGAATTTTTAGAGGTACCCTTAAGCTGGACCAGCTATACAAATCCAATTCAATTCTTAGTTTTTTGTCGCTCAATAACAGCTAATGAACGTAAGCTTTCCAGCACCTGCTGTAAAACAATGGAATCACTATTTCGTGGGAACACCATGTAAGCGGGTAACTTAAACTGCGCACTGCCAGGTACAAGAAACAATTTTTTAGTCTGTATTAAAGGTTCAGCTATGCGTGTCGGAAGAAAACATGATCCGCCATTGTTGGTGATTAGCTGTACTCCGAGCCAGCCGATATTTACAACCTGGGGAGGCCGTTCCATATCAGGGTAATAATTATTATGCCACTCGTAAAATATCGGCCCCCAATCTACATAAATATAATCTTCATTTGGCCAGGGTTTATCCGGATCGGTGGTCACTAACGCCAGGGTTTCATCAAATAAATACTCAATCTGAAGGCCAGGGTTTTGTTGTGGCGTGTACATCATGCCCACATCCATTCTGCCTTCAATGAGCCCACGAATTAAATCTTCTTCAAAGCCAATTTCACTACGAATAGAAATATCCGGCGCTAGAGTACGCAATGCGCCAACCCACCGGGGCAGCAATTCTTCCCACAAGGCGATCCTGGCCCCTACAGTAATACTAGCGCGGAAGCGACTGGGTAACCTAATATCATGCCGCGCTTGTTCCAGTGTTAATAAAAAGGATTTCGCATGACGAAAAAAACGTTGTCCTGCGAGTGTTAATGTTACACCAGAGCGATTACGCACAAACAGGGTAACGCCAAGATAGGCTTCAAGTCTTTGTATGCGTGCACTAACAGTTGATTGGGTAACATGCAGTCTATTGGCAGCTTCGAGGAAGCTATTATTGGCGACCACACCCAAAAAAGTTCTAATCTGATCTATATCCATAAATTTAGTATCGGATATATCGATACTAAAGTCCAATAAAAATCGCTTGTCTAATACCTCACTCATAACTTACATTACATTGAGCTTATGGGCACCTCTAAAAATTCATTGTCTCTGTACCGGTAGGCGCAGCTAAGGAAGTTGCGCGACCCAATTTTAGGTGCATCGATGAAGTGGCTGAATAGAAGGAAAGAAAAATTAAAAAACTCTATCTGGCGGCATTCAGGTATGTAAACAACAAATAAAACTGGTATGCCATAACGACATTGGTAAACCATATATTAGCGGTTGACAAAAACAGTATAGGTTTCAATGAGATTGTCACCGTGCTTAACATGAGTGTCGTGGAATTGGGCTTGTAATCCATCGTCAAAGACTAATTCCCTTAACAAAATATTTTGCTCCCTTACAACCTAAACGTCATAAAAAATGATCACTAAATTATCCGTAGTTCTAGGCTTAATCGCCACCCTATTATTGAGTGGATGTCATTCTCAGGCAGAAACTGAGACACATAAAGAAATGCCAAAATTTGGGGCAACTACACCGTTCCGTGAAGACACTTTCGTCATGAAAGACTATGTCTGTCAGATTCATGCCATTAGGCATATCGAAGTCCGCTCTTTGGAAAAGGGCTACTTACAGGGTATTTTTGTGGATGAAGGGCAATTGATAAAAAAGGGACAGCCCATGTTTAAAATCATGCCCAATATATATCAGGCAGAGCTTCTAAAAGCGAAAGCCGAAGCGCAAAATATGAACATCGAATACCTTAATACAAAAGGCTTGGCTGATAAGAACATCGTATCGGCCAATGAATTGGCTTTGGCAAAAGCAAAATTAGATAAGGCCAAGGCGGAAGTGAAAATGGCGGAAACCCGCTTGGGTTTCACCGATATCAAAGCACCTTTTGAAGGGATTATGGATCATTTGGTCGTTAGGGTCGGCAGCCTTCTCGACGAAGGTGCGTTGTTGACGACGCTGTCTGACGTCAGCCAATTGTGGGTATATTTCAACGTCCCAGAAGCCCAATACCTAGATTTTAAGACGCACAAAAAAAACAAAATCGGTGAAGTAGTGCAGCTAAAAATGGCAGATGGCGATATTTTCAATCAAAAGGGTGTCATTGAGGCAATTGTAGGTGATTTTAATAATACCTCCGGGAATATCCAATTCCGTGCCTTGTTCGCTAACCCTGACAAAATTCTCAGGCATGGTGAGACAGGAACAATTCTAATGGCCAAGCCTTACCCAAACGCCATGCTCATCCCCCAAAAAGCGACGTTCGAAATCATGGATAAAACCTATGTCTACGTCGTCAACAAAGAAGAAAAAGTAGAGCAAAGGCTTATCCATATAGAGGCCGAATTACCACAACTGTTTATTGTTAAAGATGGCCTGAATGACAGTGACAGGATTTTGCTCGAAGGTATACGCAAAGTTCGTCCTGGAGAGAAGGTGAAGATCGATTTAAGGTCACCACAAAAGGTTCGCTCAGAGTTGAAGAAATTGTATACCGAGTAGCCTTTAGTCAGAATTAAACCATGTTTAATATTTTTCTCAAAAGACCTGTGATGGCGATCGTGTTATCGCTGATGTTCCTATTTTTAGGGTTTGTGGCAATGAAATCATTGCCCATTTCCCAGTTTCCAGATATTGCGCCGCCGCGGGTCACGGTTTCGATATCGTTTCCCGGCTCCAGCGCCGATGTACTGGTGAAGTCGTCCCTGATTATGTTAGAACGCGCTATCAATGGCGTGCCCGGCATGAAATACATCACTTCGGATGCAACCAGCGCCGGCGAAGCAACCATTCAAGTGTATTTCAATCTTGGCGTCGACCCCAATATCGCGATGGTTAACGTGAAGACGCGCGTGGATCAGATGATGAGCAGACTGCCCAAACTGGTGCAGTTGGAAGGTGTGATCGTGAACTTCGTCCAGCCCAGCATGCTCATGTATGTCAACCTCTTCAGCAAAGACAAAAACGCCGATCAGAACCTTTTATTTAATTATGCCTACGTCAATGTTATTCCGGAAATTCAGCGCATTACTGGAATCGCCCAAGCAACCATATTGGGCGCCCGCCAATATGCGATGCGGATTTGGCTGAATCCGGAACGGATGCGGGCCTATAGCGTCTCGTCAGAGGAGGTGATGGAGGCCATCGGGAATCAAAGCATTATCGGACGTCCTGGTCGACTGGGCCAAAGCACAGGCATGGCCGCCCAGTCCAAAGAGTATGTGCTGGTCTATAAAGGACGTTTCAACAAGCCGGAAGAATATGGAGACATTATTATTCGGTCTACTCCGACAGGCGAGATTCTGCGCATTAAAGACATTGCCAAGGTCGATCTAAACAGCGAGTTTTATAATATTTTCTCTGATAAAGACGGGTACCCTTCGGCGTCCATCGTGCTTAAGCAAAACTATGGCACTAATGCCCAAAAGGTCATAGAGAATGTGAAGGAAAAACTGGAAGAAATGAAAAAGTCCTTTCCGGAGGGAATGGAATACGAAATCAATTACGATGTGTCGCGTTTCGTTGATGCGTCCATCAAAAAAGTGCTGCACACCTTGGTGGAAGCCTTCTTACTGGTTTCCTTGGTGGTCTTTATTTTCCTCGGCAACTGGCGTTCTACTTTGATCCCCATCCTCGCGGTACCGGTTTCGCTAGTCGGAGCATTCGCCGTTATGTCTGCGTTCGGGCTTTCCATCAACCTCATCACCTTGTTTGCCTTAGTGTTGGCTATTGGTATTGTGGTCGATGATACCATTGTGGTGGTAGAAGCTGTACATGCGAAAATGGCAGCCGAGAATTGCAGTCCCTATGAGGCATCTCGAAAAGTATTGGGGGAAATCGGTGGCGCCATTATAGCGATCACGCTGGTCATGGTGTCGGTGTTCATCCCTATTGCGTTTATGCCAGGGCCGGTCGGGGTGTTTTATCGACAGTTCGCTATCGCCATGGCGTCGTCGATCATTATTTCAGCAGTTGTAGCTTTATCGCTCGCCCCGGTACTGTGTGCCATGCTACTTAAAAACACCCACGGTCAGCCGAAACGGAAAAACCCAATCAGTCTTTTCATCGATGGCTTTAACTCTGTTTTTGAAAAGATCACCGGGCGCTACGTCAAATTGCTGAATGTCACGGTCACCCGGCGCATTGTCACGCTTTTGGTCTTGATTGGGTTTGGCTTCGGCGTTTTTGTGATCGATAAAACCTTGCCTGAGGGCTTTATTCCCGGCGAAGACCAAAGCATGATTTATGCGATTATTCAAACACCGCCCGGCTCAACCATCGAAGTAACTAACAGAGTGGCACGGCAACTGGAAGTGATAGCAGCAAAAATCGAAGGCGTCCAATCGGTTTCTTCCTTAGCCGGCTACGAAATACTCACCGAAGGCCGCGGATCGAATGCAGGTACCAGTATTATCAACCTGAAAGATTGGTCGCAACGTAAACATTCGGTACTAGATGTTATCCATGAGTTGGAGGAAAAATCCCATAACTTAGGCGCGGTCATCGAGTTTTTTCAACCTCCGGCAGTGCCGGGATACGGCGCGGCATCGGGTTTGGCGTTTCGCTTATTGGACAAGACATTAGACACGGATTACTTCGAGTTCGATAAAATTAACCAAACGTTCATGGATGCGATGCGTAAACGTAAGGAACTGGTCGGCTTGTTTACATTTTATGCAACCAATTACCCGCAATACGAACTGGTCATCGACAATAAACTGGCCATGCAAAAAGGGGTTACCATCGAAAAAGCGATGAGTCACCTCAACATCATGATCGGCAGTACCTACGAACAGGGCTTTATTCGCTTTAATAACTTTTTTAAGGTCTACGCCCAGGCCTTGCCGGAATTCCGGCGTTCCCCTGAGGATGTGTTGAACTACTTTGTGAAAAATGATAGAGGCGAAATGGTGCCGTACTCCGCCTTCATGACTATGGTGAAAAAGCAGGGGCCCAACGAGATCACGCGTTATAACCTCTATAACTCGGCGGCGATCCGGGCCGAGCCCGCAACCGGCTATACCACAGGCGCGGCCATCAAGGCGGTTCAAGAGGTTGCGAAAGCCACTTTGCCACAAGGTTTTGACGTTGCTTGGGAAGGCTTATCATTTGACGAAGTCCTCCGGGGCAATGAAGCACTGCTGATCTTTGCGGTCGTTATCATGTTTGTCTATCTGGTGCTAGCCGCACAATACGAAAGCTTTGTTTTGCCTTTGGTCGTGCTATGTTCGCTGCCCCCCGGTATTTTCGGTGCTTTTTTATTGTTAAAAGGATTAGGGCTTGCTAATGATGTCTATTCCCAGCTGGGAATGGTGATGTTAATTGGCTTGCTCGGCAAAAACGCGGTATTGATTGTCGAATTTGCAACTCAAAAGCAAATCCAAGGCATGACAGTTAGAGACGCGGCGATTGCGGGTGCACAAGCGCGCTTTCGGCCGATTTTGATGACTTCATTTGCCTTTATAGCCGGGTTGGTACCTTTAGCGATGGCTACGGGAGCGGGAGCAGTCGGCAACAGGACGATTGGCACCTCAGCGCTGGGGGGGATGCTTTTCGGTACCGTGTTTGGTGTCATCATTATTCCAGGGCTTTATTATATTTTTGCCAAAATGATAGAAGGCAAAAAATTAATTCAACATGAAGACCTTGATCCTTTAACCGAAACTTATCACTACGGCCCGAATGACAACGAAAACTAAAACATTTCAGCTTATGGCTTTAGGCCTGTTGGGGCTGATTTTGCAAGCCTGTGGCACTCCTGATTTAATAATCAAAAAAGAAGATACGCATCTCCCTACTGGTTTTAAAGCGGGCGTTTCGGAACAGACCAATACTGCGAATATCAAATGGAAAGATTTTTTCGATGACCCTAACTTATTAAGGTTGCTAAACATAGCTGTTGTTAACAATAAAGAAATTAATATCATGATGCAGCGCATCAGCGTTGCACAGAATGAAATTCAAGCGCGTAGAGGCCAATATTTGCCATTTGTAAATATCGGTGCTGGCGCTGGCGGGGAAAGAACCGGCGAGTTTACGCGCAATGGTGCTGTTGAAGCCAATCTGCCATTAGCCAATGGCCAAGCCTCCCCGACGTTCTTAGGCGATTTTCACTTTGGGCTATTTTCAACCTGGGAGATAGACGTATGGAAAAAATTGCGGAATGCGAAACAGGTGGCTGTTCTCGAGTATATGGCATCAAAAGAAGGTAAAAATTTTTTAGTGACCAATCTGGTCGCTGAAGTTGCCCATTCGTACTATGAACTGCTTACCTTAGATAACCAACTTAAGAATTTAGAGCAGAATATCAGTATCCAGCAAAATGGTTTGGAGATGGTCAAGCAACTACAGCTGTATGGAAGAACAACTGCACTTGCGGTCAGACGTTATGAAGCAGAAGTGGCAAAAAATCAAAGCAAAATATACGAATTAAATCAACATGTTACTATCACTGAAAATCGGATAAACTTTCTGTTAGGTAGAACGTCGCAGCCTATCCAGCGTGCTTCTAGTGGTTTTATGGAGTTAAAACCCAAAATGCTTAAAACAGGTATTCCGTCACAATTGCTACAAAACAGGCCTGATATTAGGCAAGCGGAGCTTGAGCTATCGGCAGCGGCATTAAACATAAAGGTGGCTAGGGCAAAGTTCTATCCCTCCTTTAGCATAACCGCCGGAGTAGGGTATGATGCTTTCGCACTTAAATACCTGATTAATACTCCAGAGTCTTTGGCGGCCACTATCGCCGGAGGGTTGGTGGCTCCGCTGGTCAATAAGAATGCCATCATAGCAGAATATAAAAACGCCAATGCCAAGCAGATTCAGGCGGCTTATGAGTACGAGCAAAGTATTATAAAAGCTTATACGGAAGTAGCGAACCAAATTTCAAACATCGATAACCTAGACAAAAACTATCAGCTTAAGACAAGCCAAGTGGATGCCCTTGTCCAATCAATTGAGGTCGCTAATCAGCTATTCAAATCTGCCCGTGTGGACTACCTGGATGTGCTATTGGCACAAAGGGATACCTTGGATGCCAAAAAAGATTTAATTGAAACGAAACAAAAGCAAATTGACGCAATGGTGGATCTTTATAAATCACTTGGTGGAGGTTGGCAGTAGTTGGATGAGCGGAATGAGTGGTTCAAAAAATAGGGGACATAATTTTGAACTATAACTAAGTTAGAGCGACAACAATGCCGCCTTGGCACTGAACAACGCAAGAAAAAACTGTTTATAGACATCTCTGCGGCGGGTGAGAGCAAGGTCAAAGCTTCCCCTAAAGAAGTGCATAGGACTGGATTTGTCGATGAAATGAGCACGAAATACCCTAAAGAACACTCGCAGTTATGCAAATATAAATTGTTAGGAGGACAGCTGATGAGTTCAAATAATTCTATTTTTTATGAACATGAAGTACTTCATGAATTGAAGCACTGCTTGTCAAGTCAGGCTCCGCTAAAAGACTTTATTCATCACAATACCTTGCATGCGTTTCAAAACATGAATTTACCAAACGTCTCCCTTCAGCTTCTCAATTTCTCTCCGATCGCGTTTGGTCGGCCTCCCTCCAAGGAAAGTGGGCATCGGCTGTGCTTTTAACTCATCAGATAGCGCTTTCCTCCGTAGGAGACTTTCTTCCGTCTCACCATAAAGCATCTGCGCTTGGGGAGCTGGCCCTCGTTTACTGGACAGCGCCAATACCTCTACCATGAATTGATATGGCCCCAGACGGATAGAAAGCATATCCCCTACTACTACAGATTTTGCAGATTTAACACGCACGCCATTGCATAATATCTTGCCGCACTCTAAAGCATCCACAGCTAAAGATCGGGTTTTGAAAAAACGTGCAGCCCATAGCCATTTGTCTATGCGAAACTTGGCGTTATCTTTTTTTTCGTCCATTTTTTCGTCCATGTTATTCATACATTAGCGTTGTGATGGGTAGAAAGCTAAGACAGCGTTTGGTTTGTGCGGTTCCGCGCTCATTTTGGATGAGGGCTAGTTAACCCACTTGCGTGCATTCTGGAACATTCTCAACCATGCCCCACTTTCCTTCCATTCTGCTGGATGCCAGGAATGCTGCAACGCCCGAAACAGCCGTTCCGGGTGCGGCATCATGATACTGAATCGACCGTCAGCTGTAGTCAGCCCGGTAATACCCTGTGGCGAACCGTTTGGATTAAGTGGGTAGGTTTCAGTCGGCTGACCGTAGTTGTCCACATAACGAAGTGTGACCAACGGCTGCGCCGCCTTCAAGCGTTTGTCATTACCAAAATTGGCATATCCCTCGCCGTGCGCCACCACGATGGGCATGCGGCTACCTGCCATGCCATCAAATAAGATTGAAGGCGAGGGCTGCACTTCCACCATCACGAAACGCGCCTCAAACTGCTCCGACAAATTGCGCCCAAAATGGGCCCAATGTCCTGCCCCTGGAATAATTTCGTGCAAATTGCTCATCATCTGGCAGCCATTGCACACGCCTAGAGCAAACGTATCATCGCGCTTGAAGAAGGCTTCGAATTCATCTCGTGCACGTGGGTTGAACAAGATGGATTTTGCCCAGCCTTCGCCCGCCCCTAGTACATCGCCATAGGAAAAACCGCCGCACGCTGCCACCCCTTGAAAATCCGCCAACTTAACGCGGCCAGTGATGATGTCGCTCATATGCACGTCCACCGCCGTGAAGCCGGCGCGGTCAAACGCCGCCGCCATCTCGACATGGCCGTTCACACCTTGTTCACGCAAAATTGCAATTGTTGGACGACATTTCAACAGCGCAGGCGCGACAATATTTTCGTTCAGATCGTATGTGAGTTTGACTTGCAAACCAGGATCGGCAGCGTCCAGAATGCGGTCATATTCCTGCTGGGCACAAGCCGGGTTGTCACGTAACATCTGCATCCGGTAAGTCGTTTCCGACCAGATGCGCTTCAGGTTAACACCGGTCTCGCTGAACAATGTTTTGTCTTGCTGCACGATATCTACCGTGCCGCTTACATTCAGCGTAGCAACCGAACGTACCGCTGCAAGCCCAGCGCTATGGCACACACCCAATACATACTGTAAATCGTGGCAATGTACCTGCATTACCGCACCCAGTTCTTCGTTGAACAATGTACTTAGGTCATCGCCCTGCAATTCATCAAGATTTATTGTCAGGCCGACATGGCTAGCAAACGCCATTTCGCACAGCGTGGTAAACAATCCACCGTCCGAACGGTCATGATAAGCCAACAACTTGCCTTCACCATTTAGGCGCTGGACAACGTCGAAAAATATTTTCAGCATGCCCGCATCGTCGAGGTCGGGTCCAACATTACCCACCTGCTTATATACCTGTGCCAGCGCCGAGCCGCCCATGCGGTTCTTGCCCTCGCCCAGATCAATCAGTAGCAATACGGTATCCAAATTGGCCGTCAATTGCGGCGTCAATGTCAAACGTGCATCCATGCACGGCGCGAAGGCTGTCACGATGAGCGACAACGGAGCCGTTACAGCCTTTTTCTCAGCACCTTCCTGCCATGCTGTACGCATGGACATGGAGTCCTTGCCTACCGGAATGCTAATGCCGAGTTGCGGGCACAGTTCCATGCCCACCGCACGCACGGTGTCAAACAGCGCAGCATCTTCTCCGTGATGACCGGCGGCCGCCATCCAGTTGGCCGATAACTTAATGTCGCCGATTTTTTCGATGCGCGCCGCTGCAATGTTGGTAATCGCCTCTCCCACAGCCATTCGTCCGGAAGCCGGAGCGTTCAACACCGCCAGCGGAGTGCGCTCACCCAAGGCGAAAGCCTCACCCAATGTCGTATTGAAGCCCATCAAGGTCACTGCCACATCCGCGACTGGAACTTGCCACGGCCCCACCATCTGGTCGCGTGCAGTTAAGCCACCCACAGTGCGGTCACCGATGCTAATAAGGAAAGTTTTATCGGTCACGGAGGGTAAGCGTAGCGTGCGCTCAATTGCATCTTTAAGATTTATTTTGCTGACATCAAATGCAGGAAGCTTCACACCCTCGCGCTTTACATTGCGCGTCATTTTTGGTGGCTTGCCCAACAGCACCGACAACGGCATATCCACCGCATCATTTTTAAATAATTCGTCATGCACGATCAATTGGTCGTCGGCAATTGCGTGCCCCAATACTGCGAATGGACAGCGTTCACGCTCGCACAATGCTTTAAACTCATCCAAGCGTGCCGGATTAATCGCTAGTACATAGCGTTCCTGCGCTTCGTTGCTCCAAATCTGCATCGGCGACATACCTCGCTCTTCAGAAGGAACAGCGCGCAATTCAAAACGAGCGCCGCGTCCACCGCCATGCACTAGTTCCGGCAAAGCGTTGGAGATGCCGCCCGCACCCACATCGTGTATGGATAAAATGAGATTGTTCTCTCCCATCTGCCAGCAACGGTCAATGACTTCCTGCGCGCGACGTTGCATCTCGGGATTGCCGCGCTGCACCGAAGCAAAATCCAGATTTTCCGCATTGGCACCGGTATCCATGCTGGATGCCGCACCGCCGCCCAGGCCGATCAACATCCCTGCCCCGCCCAGTTGGATCAGCAGCGCGCCCACAGGCAATGCATGCTTGTGTGTATGCTGCGCCGCGATACTACCCACCCCGCCCGCCAGCATAATGGGCTTGTGGTATCCGCGCATCTCGCCGTTCACGGCCTCTTCAAAAGTGCGAAAATAACCAGCCAGATTGGGGCGGCCAAACTCAATATTGAATGCTGCACCACCAAGTGGTCCTTCCAGCATAATCTGCAAGGCGGAAGCGATGCGTGACGGCTTGCCATAAATTGGAGAGGTTCGATCTCTGCCCAGAGTAGAATTGGCGTGAGCACTGCCGTAAATTTCCCACGGCTGCTCAAAGCCAGGAATATTCAAATTGGACACAGAGAATCCTGTTAGCCCCGCCTTGGGTTTGGAACCGGAACCAGTCGCGCCTTCATCGCGTATCTCGCCACCCGCTCCAGTAGCCGCACCGGCAAAGGGAGAGATGGCCGTAGGATGATTATGCGTTTCCACTTTCATCAGCGTGTGCGTCAGCTCATCGCTGTAGGCATAGCCGCCATCGGCGCGCGGATAGAAGCGCTCAATGCGCGCGCCTTCGATCACAGAGGAATTGTCGGAATACGCAACCACCGTGCCTTCCGGATGCAACTTATGGGTGTTGCGGATCATGCCGAACAGAGAGATCGCCTGCTGCTCATCGTCTATCACCCAATCCGCATTAAAAATCTTGTGACGGCAATGTTCGGAGTTCGCCTGTGCAAACATCATTAACTCTACATCGGTAGGATTGCGCCCTATTCGATGGAAACTCTCCACCAAATAATCAATCTCATCGCTGGACAACGCCAG
>JANMWF010000024.1:0-8605 GCA_031393845.1 Nitrosomonadales bacterium
GCACCACGCCTTGTGAATGATCAGTTAGCCAATCGACTATTTTACCCTTGCCTTCGTCGCCCCACTGCGTACCGATAACTACAACATTTTTCGACATTACTGATTCCTGATTTACTATTGATCGCTATTATTCAAAATTGCCCCACCTTTTCGGCAAGTGGGTGATAAGGGCACCTCTAAAAATCCAAGTTTCGTCACAATACGGCGTTACTCGAAAAAAATTATCGCTTACATATCAACTATATGCCGCGCTCAAATTTTTTACTCGTGCCTTGTCTTGCTTAGAAATTTGAATTTTTAGAGACGCCCATAAATTTAAAATTTCATTTTTACCACGTGCCATGCGCCATCGCGCATGATTAGTTCGCTGTCACAATTGAGTTCAGTGCGCAGTTCCACAGCGCCCAGAAAATCAACGATCACTGCGTGCCCCTGTGCGCGTAGCTGCGCAATTTTTTCGTGGAGTGCTGAATCATCGCGGTGCGGTGCCAATATGCCCATAGGTTGCGCGCGTTGCTCCAGCAAGCCATGCAACTGACGTAAATCCATGCTAAAGCCGGTGGCGGGGCGGGCGCGGCCAAAGCTTTTGCCCACGTCGTCATAACGTCCGCCTAAAGCGATGGCATCATGGCTGCCTGCATGATAAGCGGCAAATACCATGCCACTGTGGTAATTGTAGCCCCGCAGCTCGGCAAGATCGATGCCAATGCTGTGTGCCAGAGGTTGCAGATGAGCCGCAGCTTGCTCCAGTTCATTTAGCGCTGCCACTACTTCAGGATAATTCGGCAACGCCGCACGAGCGTGTGCTATCACCTCTATCCCACCGTACAATTTAGGTAATGCCAACAGCGCATTTTTCACTTCCGGCATCAAATCAGCTACTAATGGCTGCAATGCAGGCATGTTTTTGCCTTGCAATGCGTTGGACAGCTCTACTTCCAGTTTTTTCGGAATCCCTGCGCGATTGATTAACGCGCGAAACAGAGAAACATGGCCAAGATCAAGATGAACCCCTTCAACACCGAGTAAAGTCAAAGCCTGGAGCATTAAACGCTGTACCTCCAGATCACTTTCCAAACCGCTGTGACCATACAGCTCTGCGCCAATCTGTAATAATTCGCGCGTGCGCATCAATCCCGCAGGCTGGGTGTGGAGCACGCTTCCGGCATAGCACAGCCGGGTTATACCTTGACGATTGAGCAAATGTGCGTCAATGCGCGCTACCTGTGGCGTTATGTCGGCGCGCAGCGCCAAGGTACGTCCACTTAATTGGTCAACCAGTTTAAAAGTGCGCAAGTCCATATCATGATTGCCAATGATCTGCAGCGACTCGGCATATTCCAACAGCGGTGGGGCTACTAATTGATAACCGGACAGGCGCAGCAATTCAAGCACATTAGCGCGCATGCGCTCAATGTGCCATGCCTCATCCGGCAACATATCTTGAATGTATTCTGGCAATAGCCAATTTGAATTCGGCATTATTTCACCCAATACAGTAACAGCAGCCCGGATAGCATGGCAGTGAGGCCGATAAAACGGATTTGTCCATCAGAAAACAGCACCAGTTTGCGAAGCGCATCGCGCCACAAGGCAGGAAATAGAAACGGCATGATCCCTTCAATAACCAGCATCAATGCCAACCCGATAAACCAATAAGTCAGCATACTGAAAACCTCTACTTATTTGCCCGCCTTACCGGAACCCTTGAGATACTTAAAGAATGCGGAGCTGGGATCCATCACCATGACATCGCTTTTGTTCTTGAAGCTCTGTTTATAAGCATCCATGCTGCGATAAAATGCATAGAACTCTGAATTACGCCCAAACGCGGCAGCATAAATAGCAGATGATTTTGCATCACCATCCCCCTTTATTTTTTGCGCATCACGGTATGCATCGGCGAGCGTCACTTCTCGTTGCCGGTCAGCATCGGCGCGGATCTTCTCACTCTCGGCATTGCCGGTTGCACGTAGCTCATTGGCAACGCGTTTACGCTCAGCATCCATCCGGCGATATACTGATTCACTGATTTCAGTCGGGAAATCCACTCGTTTCAGGCGCACGTCCAGAACTTGTACACCGATTTTGCGTGCGTCTAAATCGGCTTTTTGACGTAGAGCATTCATAATTTTGTCGCGTTCGCCTGACACCACTTCATTGATAGTTCGCTTACCGAACTCCTCGCGCATGCTGGAGTTTACCGTCTGCATCAAACGAGTTTTTGCACGGGTCTCATCCCCTCCCACACTGAGGTAATACTGCTTTACATCAGCGATGCGCCACTTAACGAAGGAATCCACCATGACGTTTTTCTTTTCAGCGGTGATAAACCGTTCTGGTTCCACGCTATCAAAGGTCAAAATGCGCGAGTCGAAATAACGTACATTCTGTATCAGCGGAATTTTGAAATAAAGGCCAGGTGCGGTCTTTACTCCCACCATTTCACCGAGTTGTAACACGATGACTGTCTGGCGCTGGTCAACCACGAACATACTCAGACTGAGCAAGATTAATGCTGCGGCTGCACCAATCAATATATTGACAAAATTAGTTTTCATTGGCGTGACTCCCTGTTGCGGCCACGCAATTCCTCGCGCGCGCGCGGCATTACTGCCGCAGCTTCATTCATCGGTACGGACGGAACCGCTTGTTGTTCAGTATGACCCGCTGTTTGTGTCTCGGGTGAAGGTGGCACACCCTGTGCAGTGCTTTGAATCAGCTTGTCCAACGGCAGGTACAGCAGGTTGCTACCACTCTTCTGATCCACCATTACCTTGCTTGTGCTAGTCAAAACTTGTTGCATCATGTCGATATACATGCGTTCACGAGTAACAGCAGGCGCCTTCTCATATTCCACCAGCACTTGACGGAAGCGGCTGGCATCACCCTCGGCACTAGCGATCACGCGCTGGCGATAACCTTCGGCCTCCTGCATCAGACGCGCTGCCGCACCTTTCGCTCTGGGTATTACATCATTGGCGTAAGCCTGGCCTTCGTTCTTCTGGCGTTCCCTGTCCTGTCCCGCCTTCACCGCGTCGTCGAATGCGGCCTGCACTTGTTCAGGCGGTTGAGCATTTTGCATGGTGACTTTGCTCAATAAGATTCCGGATTTATAGCGGTCCAAAATATCTTGGGCGAGTTTGGTCGTAGCCGCGGCCACCTGTTCGCGTCCTTCGTACAGCACGAAGTCCATCTTGTTCTTGCCAACAATTTCACGAATTGAAGTTTCTGCCGCTTGACGCACATTTTCATCTGGTGCGCGGTTATTAAACAAATACTCGCCTGGATCTTTCAAGAAATACTGAACGGCGAATTGAATATCGATGATGTTTTCATCATCGGTCAACATCAGCGACTCTTTTAGAATCTTGTTTTTGACGTTTTCACGGTAACCGATTTCTACCGTCCTAACTTGACTAATATTCACGACTTCAACGGACTCAATTGGGAATGGCAAATGCCAGCGCGGACCGGGCTGAGTGGTTTCGACAAAACTGCCGAAACGTAGCACCACGCCGCGCTGGCTAGCGTCCACGATGTAAAATCCGCTAGCGATCCAGATCAGCACAACTACCACTGAAATCAGGCCAATGCTGGCATTGAATTTATTAGAATTGCCACCTCCGCCAGTGTCTCCGGTGCCTCCGGTGCCACCCCCCTTGTTGCCGAACAGCGCGGAGATTTTTTTATTGATGTCGCGCAACACAGCCTCTATGTCGGGTGGACCGCCGTTGTTTTTCTTGCCCCATTGAGGGTCATTCAATCCCATAAATCATCCTATTTAATCAAATCGTTAGTTTCAGGGGTATCCCATTGTGTCCGTGTATTACATACTTCCGCCAACGCCGCACGCAATTCATCTATCCCCGCGCCAGTTTTAGCGCTCAAATAAATGCGCGTAATTCTAGCATAATCGTCACGTTGCACGCTTGCGGGTAAATCCTGCAAATCAATCTTATTGAATATCAAAATTTGCGGGATATGCTGAGCGCCAATTTCCAGCAATACTTTATTAACTTCAGCTATCTGGTCAAACCGCTCCGAGCTGTTGGCATCCACTACATGCAGCAACAAATCGGCCTGTGCTGTTTCGTCTAATGTGCTGCGAAAGGCTGCAATTAAACTATGCGGCAGATGACGAATGAAGCCTACCGTATCCGACAATACCACCTGACCAGATCCTTCGATATATACGCGCCGGGCAGTTGTGTCGAGCGTGGCAAACAACTGATCTGCAACATATGCGTTCGCGTGGGTCAATTTATTAAATAAAGTGGACTTGCCCGCATTAGTGTAGCCAACGATAGACACCGACAACACATCCGAGCGAGTGCGTGACCGACGTAGCACTTGGCGATGGCGATGAAGTTTATCCAGGCGTTCTTTCAATAAAACTACGCGTTTATCCAGTTTGCGTCTATCCAGCTCCAACTGAGTTTCGCCTGGTCCGCGAGCACCGACTGCATATTTCTGTTGGCCCATGTCGGTATTCATTCCGACCAAACGTGTGGAAAGATATTTAAGCTGTGCCAGTTCCACCTGTACCTTCCCTTCATGGCTCTGAGCGCGCAGGGCGAAGATATCCAGGATCAGCATGGTGCGGTCAATCACACGTGCCTTAATTTTAGCGGTAAGATTGCGCATTTGCGCAGGAGACAGGTCGTGGTTAAAAATAACCAGCGGAACGTCGTTCTGTTCCACGATGGCGGATATTTCGTCCACCTTACCGCTACCCGCAAATAACGACGCATCAGGACGATGCCGCCGTCCTTCCACTAATGCGATGCAACGCACACCCGCGCTTTCCGCCAGCAGGCGCAACTCTTCCAGGCTTTCTGCGTAATCCGGCGCACCAAAATCCAAGCTGACTAATACTGCCGTGTTAATTACCGCAGTGCTTTTGTGCATTACTCAGCGTCTAATGGAATGGTTATGGCGCGTGCGGGAACAATGGTGGAAATGGCGTGCTTGTAAACCATTTGCGTGATTGAGTTCTTCAGTAGTACCACATACTGGTCGAATGATTCGACCTGACCTTGCAGTTTGATGCCATTTACCAGATAAATGGCGACCTGCACATGTTCCTTACGTAGTGCATTCAGGAACGGGTCTTGTAATTGTTGCCCTTTTGTACTCATCGGATTTGCTCTTATTGGTTATGACGGATAACTACTTTACTGGATTTCTCGACTATTCGGAAGAGTGCGTAGCTCGTATTTGCTTGTAAATTTAAAAAGATCCGGAATTATTTAACACGTTACCGCATTCAGATCAGAGGTTTCCACCCTTCATCGAGAATTCGTCCGATTTGAGATTTTGAATCTGTTCGCGAAGACAGCCAATAAAAATCGTAAGGGCGCCTATAAAAAATCAAGTTTCTAGGCAAGACAAGGCACGAGTAAAAAATTTGAGCGCGGCATATAGTTGATATGTAAGCGATAATTTTTTTCAAGTAACGCCGTATTGTGACGAAAGTTGGATTTTTAGAGGTGCCCTTAAATTGCTGATTCGTCAGTCTCGCCAGTACGGATTCGAATGATTTGTTCCACCGAAGTAACAAAAATTTTGCCATCACCAATCTTTCCGGTATGTGCTGCCTTAACGATGGCGTTCACAGCGGCGTCCAGCAGAGCAGCAGTAATCACTACTTCGATCTTGATTTTGGGCAAAAAATCCACTACATATTCTGCGCCGCGATACAGCTCGGTATGTCCCTTCTGCCGTCCAAATCCTTTTACATCGGTCACGGTTAATCCGCTGACACCCAGCTCTGATAGTGCTTCACGCACTTCATCGAGCTTGAACGGTTTGATGATGGCTTCGATTTTTTTCATGGGTTTTCTCGAAATAAATAGATGTTGGCAAGTATAGCGTATCTAAAAGCCGTCCTGATAACGCACGGTGATCGGATAGCGCCAGTCCTTGCCAAAGCCGCGATCAGTAATACGTACTCCAACAGGTGCCTGGCGGCGTGTATATTCGTTGACGCGGATCATATTCACCACCCGATATACATCCGCCTCGGTATAGCCGTGTGCCACGATCTCGGCAATGGTTAAATTCTTCTCCACATAATAAAACATAATGCCATCCAGCACATCGTAAGGTGGCAAGCTATCCTGGTCGGTCTGATCGGGCTTTAATTCCGCGCTGGGCGGCCGCGTGATGATGCGCTCCGGGATCACCCGGCTCAAACTGTTTCGGTAGGTAGCCAGCCGATATACCCAGGTTTTGCTGACATCTTTAAGCACTGCGAAACCGCCCGCCATATCGCCATACAGGGTGCAATAGCCAACAGTCATTTCCGACTTGTTGCCAGTCGTCAGCACCAAAGAGGCGAACTTGTTGGACAAGGCCATCAACAAGTTGCCACGTATGCGAGCCTGTAAATTTTCTTCGGTTGTGTCCGGTGTTAGCCCCTTGAACATACCATCTAATGAAGAGAGATAAGCGTCAAACATCGGCTTGATGTCCAATTCATCGTAGCGCACACCCAGCATGACGGCCATTTCGCGCGCATCATCCAGGCTGATTTGCGCGGTATAAGGCGAGGGCATCATTACCGCGTGCACCTTGTCTGCACCCAGCGCATCTACCGCTACCGCCAAGGTCAGTGCCGAATCGATGCCACCGGATAAACCCAATAACACACCCGGAAAGCGGTTCTTGCCGATATAGTCCCGTACTCCCAGGCACAGCGCGCAATAGATGCTGTCCTCATGCTTGAGAGCAGGAATTCTCTCGCCAGTTATTAGCTTGCCGTCGTAGATTTCAATCAACCCAAGCGTTTCTTCAAAAGAAACGAATTGATGCGTTAGCGCGCCGTGTGTATCCATCGCAAACGAAGCGCCATCGAACACTAATTCATCCTGTCCGCCCACCATGTTGGCATATATTACCGCCAGATCGGTTTCACCGATACGATCACGAATGATTTTATAGCGCAATGACTGTTTGTCGATGTGATATGGTGAGGCATTCAGCACCAACAATACCTGCGCTCCAGCTTCGCATGCACGTTGCGCTGTATGATCCTCCCAGATGTCAGCACAAATATTAAGTGCAAATTTGACACCCTGCATTTCAAATATGCAGGGCGATTTACCGGGCGTGAAATAGCGTCTTTCGTCGAACACACTGTAGTTCGGCAACTCATGCTTGTGATAGGTGGTGATGATCTTGCCGTCGCGCAACACCGAGGCAGCGTTGTAGTGCTTTCCGTCTACCTCATGCGGATGCCCCACTACCACAGTGAGCCCCCCAATTTGTTGCGCAAGCTCTTGCAATGCCTGATCGCAGGTGCGGTAAAACCCGGTCCGTAACAGTAAGTCTTCTGGAGGATAACCGCATAAGCTTAGCTCAGGCGTAAGTAGCAAAGTGGCTCCCTGTTGCCTGGCCTTTTCTGCATAAGCAAGGATCTTGGCAGAATTGCCCGCCAAGTCACCCAGCATGCAATTGATTTGTGCAATCGCAAGTTTCATAGTGAGTTCTGAGTTCAATTAGGTAATGGATGGGTATCATACCAACGTTTGCTAAAGGCAATAGCGTGGGCTAGCATTCATTGTCTTGAATAAAACTGTACTTCCTGTTTCAATCCGCTTGTAAACATAAAACGGTTACGGACAAGTATGATTCATGTACCAGAAAGAATCGGCATAATCGGCGGCAGCGGGATTTACGACATTAATAAAGGGGGCAAGCCTTGACATCACGCATCCGGCCTAACGTTGTGTCAAGCCCCCTTGATTTTGCATGGCGGTAGCGAAAAAATGGAACAACTTACTCTAATTGAAACTAAAGATGTACGGCGAGAGCCAACGAGCAGAGATGTGCCTTTTAAGTCCGTTTCAGAAGGTTTTCAACTGCAATACGAGAATTTGAACGGGCGCTTATATCAAGGTAATTCGTTTGACTGGTTGGGATCACTTGATGATGCGAGCGTTGATCTTGTTTTTGCAGACCCACCGTACAACATCAAAAAAGCCGATTGGGATAATTTCGATAGCCAAGAGAAATACATTGAATGGTCTATCAAATGGATAACGCAAGCTTCACGGGTATTGAAGCCTATGGGGTCTTTGTATGTGTGTGGTTTCTCAGAAATCCTTGCTGATTTGAAACATCCGGCATCAAAGTATTTCAAGCATTGCCGTTGGCTTATTTGGCACTACAAGAACAAGGCGAATTTGGGCAGTGATTGGGGACGGTCACACGAAAGCATTATTCATTTTCGGAAGTCTGATGCATCCAAGCTCAATATTGACGATGTGCGCACCCCCTACGGGGCGCACACGCTGAAATATCCATCCCACCCACAGGCAGTGACAAGCGCCTATGGCAAGGGCGCAAATAAGCAACGCGACAACTGGACGCCGCACCTAAAAGGGGCGAAACCAAAAGACGTGATGGATATTCCGACAACATGCAACGGCATGGGCGAAAAGACTCCGCATCCTACGCAAAAACCTGAAGAGTTAGTGCGTAAGTTTGTTCTGGCATCCTCGAATGAGGGCGATCTAGTCATTGACCCATTTTCCGGCTCCGGCACAACCTCAGTTGTAGCCGAGCAGCTTAACCGACATTGGATGGCTTGCGATCTTGA
>JANMWF010000031.1:0-2598 GCA_031393845.1 Nitrosomonadales bacterium
TTCATTGCACGCGCATTGTTGCTGTGCTGGAAAGTTATATCGGGCTGGTAGAAACGGGGGTCGGCCTGCTGCCTTCTGGAGGCGGCTGCAAGGAAATGACGCAACGCGCGGCGGCGGAAGCAAAAGGCGGCGATATTTTTCCGTTCTTACGCCGCTATTTTCAGAATATCGCCATGGGCGAAGTATCCAAGAGCGCAGAGCAGGCGCGCGAAATGGGTTATTTGCGAGCCTCGGATCGTATCGTAATGAACCATTTCGAATTGCTGCAGGTGGCCAAGCAAGAAGCGTTGGCGCTGGTAGCCACGGCCTATCGCCCGCCCCTGATACAGCGTCAGATTCCGGTAGCGGGCAGGACGGGCATTGCCTCCTTCAAGGCGTCCATGGTGAACATGCTGGAAGGAGATTTCATCTCGGAGCATGATTATGTTATTGGCTGCCGCGTGGCCGAGGTAATGTGTGGTGGTGACGTGGAAGTCGGCAGCATGGTCGATGAGCAATGGCTTCTCGATCTGGAGCGGCGCAATTTCCTTGAGTTGCTGGCAATGGACAAGACGCAGGAGCGTATTGAGTACATGCTGAGGCATAGCAAACCATTGCGGAATTAAAGGACACCTCTAAAAATCCAAATTTCGTCACAATACGGCGTTACTCGAAAAAAATTATCGCTTACATATAAACAATATGCCGCGCTCAAATTTTTTACTCGTGCCTTGTCTTGTTTAGAAACTTGAATTTTTTGAGGTGTCCTAACCCCCGCTCTTTAGGACAGAGGCGATCTTCAACAGGAGTAATTCATGTTTAAACAAATTCAGGAAGCTTATATCGTTGCCGCCACTCGCACCCCGGTGGGTAAGGCGCCGCGAGGCATGTTCCGCAATACTCGGCCAGACGATCTGCTGGCGCATGTGCTGAGAAGTGTGATGGGGCAATGTCCCTCACTTGACCCTGCCGCAGTGGGCGATGTCATCGCCGGCTGTGCCATGCCGGAAGCTGAGCAGGGCATGAACGTGGCGCGAATTGCATTGCTGCTGGCTGGCTTGCCGAACACTGTACCTGGCCTGACCGTTAACCGCTTCTGTTCTTCCGGGTTGCAGGCAGTGGCTTTCGCGGCAGACCGAATTCGTCTCGGCGAAGCTGACGTGATGATTGCGGCAGGTACCGAGAGCATGAGTATGGTGCCGATGATGGGAAATAAAATTGCGATGAATCCAGCCATTTTTGCGCACAATGAGAATATCGCTATTGCTTATGGCATGGGACTGACTGCGGAGAAGGTGGCAGAACGCTGGCAGATAAGTCGCGAAGCACAGGATGCCTTCGCCTGCGAGAGTCACCGCCGCGCCTTGCAAGCAATTGCGAATAATGAATTCAAGGAAGAAATTACGCCGTATCAAATTCAGAGCCATGTGCCGGATTTGTTACGTCGCGAAGTGAACGTGCGTACAAGTATGGCGGAGCAGGACGAAGGTCCACGTGCAGACACTTCGATGGAAGCGCTGGCTAAACTCAAAACGGTGTTTGCGCAGCATGGTTCGGTTACCGCTGGCAACACTTCGCAGATGTCGGATGGTGCGGGCGCGGTGTTGCTGGTCAGCGAGACCGCGTTGAAGCGCTACAACCTGACGCCCATAGGAAAATTTCTCGGTTTTGCTGTGGCGGGCGTGCCGCCGGAAATTATGGGTATCGGCCCGAAGGAAGCCATTCCACGTGTGCTGCGTCAAGTCGGTTTGCAATTGGATGACATCGACTGGATTGAGCTTAACGAAGCTTTTGCCGCACAATCGCTGGCGGTAATAAAGGAAGTTGCCCTGGATCCTGCCAAAGTAAATCCACTGGGTGGGGCGATAGCCTTGGGTCACCCGCTGGGTGCCACCGGCGCGATCCGCACTGCTACCTTGCTGCATGGGCTGCGCAGGCGCAAACAAAAATATGGCATGGTCACCATGTGTATTGGAACCGGTATGGGTGCTGCGGGAATTTTTGAGGCATTTTAGTCTAGGCATTTCGTAAATTAACATGCTCTCGTTTGTCTGTTATTGCCGGATTAATAATGGATAGGAAATATTTTCTCGACTGGGATATGAATAACACACAGCTTCTTCGAAAAATTTTCCTATCGGTTAGAATCCTGCGCAATCGAACTTATGGAACATCCGAGCTGGGAAAGTGAAATGATTCCATGAGTATTGAAGCTGCCAAAGAACTGAACAGTGATTGTCATTCGGCCATTGTGGATCGTGGTGCATTGGAACGCACCCTGCATGAGCAGGGCGAAGTTTGGCATCAGCATGTCAATGAGCGTTGCCCCCACCTGTTTGCTGCTGTCCCATTGTTTATTTCCAGCGGAGAAATGGAGCAAATGCACGCAGTCATCGAGGCTATCCAACAGGTTGTGGCGCTATCTGCATGGCGCGATGCCGTGTTGCAACACGCTCCTGCCATCGCTCGGTATGCACCCCGTGCCAAAGGTGTGTTATTCGGCTATGACTTTCATCTTAATGCCGAAGGTGCGCATCTTATTGAGATCAACACTAATGCCGGTGGTGCGCTGTTCAATGCATTACAACTGCACAGTCAACGTGACGTAGTTGCGCCGGG
>JANMWF010000035.1:0-6582 GCA_031393845.1 Nitrosomonadales bacterium
GTGCGCTCGCACGTGCACATATTCGAAAATATGGGCATCCTGAAAAAATTAAGTAAGTGCCATTCGGAATCGTCCCCTTTTTTCCAGGCGTGAAATGGGCGGATGCGCTGTCGATGAATGGCTGGTTGGCGATTACCTACGGGTTCTTGGAACTTTTCGCTAGCTGCTGGCTAAAAGCGACATATTCGTCAATCAGCTGGGTTAGCCCGGCTTTGTCACTATCAGTCGGGTTCGGAACAGCAGCGAGACTGTTGATCTGCCGCGACAAGTTGTCCAACTGTTGAAAGCGGCTACCGAATTTGGCGTATTGCAGCTTCGTTATTGCGCAGCTATTAGACCCAGCCACTACAACTTTCCTGAATTTGTTCGCCCGCTGCAAGACATCAGTTACAGCTTTAAGTTGCGTCGGATTCAGTTTTTCAGACAACTTTCCTTTTTCCGCAATGCTGGCTTCGAACTCGGCAGAGTTAGCCCAATATTTGGTGGTGAAATTGTCGATGTTTACAGGATTACGCATACCATCACCACACTGCACTGCAGCGGCGAGATTGTCCTTGAAGTAAAAAGCGAGTATTGCCATCAGGGCAGCCCCGACGAGAACCAGAGCCATTGTCTTGATATTGTTGTTCATGCATAGCCCTTATATTCAGTAGAACTGGTTGCGGATTTTATTATGCGCAGATTCTTCTTGTATTCTTCCATTAGGTGTAACCCACCAAACAAAATATGTTGGTCAGAGCCGAATCATAAGATAGCAGCTAAAAATAGAATAGCAGCACTGACTCCGCCTTAGTCATCATTAGCATGAATAGTCGGTGTATCCTTTTTCCCCCGGTGTATAAAAAGTATTGAAGTCTGGTGGTGCCAAGGGGCTGTCATTGCGTAACTTTTCTACCAGATCTGGATTGGAGATGAATGGACGGCCGAATGCGACGAGGTCGCCACGCTGTAAGTCGAGATCGACGTTCGCGCGATTCAAATCATAGCCGCCTGACAAAATATATTTCCCTTTGAACGCGGCTCGTATCTTTCCCTTCAACATTGGACTAACTTCCGGTGCGCCCTGCGAGCTGTGATCCACGATGTGGATATACACCAACCCGATGCTGTTTAATTCGACGATCAAGCGTTCATACAGTGCGTCCATTTCAGTATCGGCAGTCATACCATTGAAAACACCGTAAGGTGAAATGCGCATGCCGATGTGATCTGCACCGATAGCAACGGCAGCAGCCTTGGCAACAGCCACGGCGAAGCGGATGCGATTTTCAACACTGCCGCCCCAGCGGTCAGTGCGCTGATTGGAAGCTGTGTTAAGAAATTGATCGATTAAATAGCCGTTTGCCGCATGTAACTCTACACCATCAAACCCAGCTTCAATCGCCCGCTTGGAAGCATTTGCATACTCGGCGATGGCCTGAGCAATGTCGGCTTCGTTCATTGCGGTGGGCACAGGATACGGCTGCAATCCATTGCTGTCCGTCCACATTTCACCCGGCGCGGCAATGGCGGAAGGCGCAAGCACCTTGGCATCGGCTGGCATGTTGGCGGGATGGCTGACCCGCCCAGTATGCATCAATTGCATAAAGATCTTGCCACCTGCCTGATGTACGCCGTCCGTCACTCGCCGCCAGCCTTGTACTTGCGCGTCGTTAAATACACCGGGGATACGCGCATAGCCGAGTCCGTTCGGCGATGGCGATGTGCCTTCAGTGATGATAAGCCCGGCTTCGGCGCGCAGCCGGTAATACTTTTCCATCAGTTCGTTCGGCACATTGCCGATGGCGCGTGAACGCGTCAGTGGTGCCATGACGATGCGGTTTTTCAGTTGCAATTTGCCTAGCGTGGTGGGGGTGAACAAAGTAGTGGTCATTTTATTTTTCCTTCTTTTGAATTGAGTCGTAAAAACTTGAAATCTATGTAAATCGCCCATTGCGGAAATCGTCCATCGCTTGATGGATCTCTTCCTGCGTGTTCATCACGAACGGTCCGTATTGCACGATTGGTTCGTTGAGCGGTTTGCCGGCGATAAGAAGCAGACGCGCATCTTTCGTCGCTGATAGTGTCACGTCATCGGCTTCCGTTGTGTTGCTCAAGATACCCATGCGATGCGATTCCACTAGCGTGTCACCAACCTTCACCGCGCCGCGATAGACGTAGATGAAAGCGTTATGCGTGGCAGGCAATGCCGTCGAGAACGAAGCGCCCGCAGGCAAGTGAATGTCCAGATACATTGGTTCGGTATCTTCGCGTGTAACAGCGCCCGACACGCCGTTGCTGGCTCCGGCAATCACTCGCACGGTAACGTTTTCTGCCGTTACGTATTCTGGAATCTCCTGGCTTGCGATGTCGCGATACCAAGGCTCGGCCATCTTGCGCTTCGCGGGCAGGTTGAGCCACAGCTGAAAACCTTCCATCACGCCGTCTTTTTGCTCTGGAATTTCCGAATGAATAACGCCGCGCCCAGCGGTCATCCACTGCACGCTGCCATTTTCCAGCAGCCCCTCGTGTCCTGCATTATCTCGATGTCGCATACGTCCGGACAGCATATAGGTTACCGTCTCGAAACCACGATGCGGGTGATCCGGGAAACCCGCAATGTAGTCGTCCGGGTTATCGCTACCGAATGCGTCCAGCATCAAAAATGGATCAAGGCGATGCTGCAGCTTGCCTGTAAGCACGCGAGTCAGCTTCACCCCTGCGCCGTCCGAGGTGGCAACGCCTTCGATGATTCGGTCGATGCTGCGCGATTGGTGCAGCATTGTTTGATTGATGGTGTTCATGTTGACTCCTCAATTAACAGAAAGTGAGTACATCTTAGACGGCTCGAAAAGATAGATAAAGCCATGAGTATGGGATAAGCTGTTCCAGAAATGGAACAAAAGAATATCTCCGCTGACGACTACATCCTGTTTGCCGCCATCGTCGAACAAGAAAGCTTGGTGCGTGCAGCAGAACGTCTCGGCATGCCCAAAGCCACGGTCTCTCGCCGCTTGACGAATCTTGAAGCAGCACTTGGGCAGCGGTTGCTGTTGCGCACGACTCGTCGACTTACACTCACTGACTTTGGGCAGGAATTTCTTGATCATTGCCGGCGCGTCGCAGAAGAGGTCGCTACCACGCAAGATTTCGTGCGCAGTCAGGATGTGCAGCCGCGCGGACGATTGCGCGTCTCCATGCCGGGTGACTATGCCAAGCAACATTTCTCGCGCGCCATCGCCACCTTCATTGAAACCTATCCCGAGATACAGCTTGATCTCGATCTGTCTTCGAGGCGCGTTGATCTGATCGGCGAACGCTTCGATCTTGCCATTCGACTGGGTGCCCTGGAAAACGACTCCACATTGGTGGCACGCAAGATAGACGAGCTTGGTTTCGGCCTTTACGCCAGCCCCATCTATCTCGCACTTCATGCCGCACCGCAGCATCCTGAAGAGCTGGAACATCATGCGGCGGTTCGTTTGCTCTCGGCACGAGGAAGCGCTGTCCCATGGAAGCTAATACGTGACAAGGCTGTTTGGGAAGCGGTTCCACCCGGACGTCTCACACTGAATTCACCTGACATGATCCAGCAGCTTTTGCTGGATGGTGCTGGCATCGGTGCGTTACCGGATTATTTCGTGACAGAAGACGTGCGCCACAAACGTTTGGTGCGAATATTACCTAAATGGTGTCTTCCCGCTGTGCCCGCATGGGCAGTGATGCCCATGCGCCGCTACCTACCCGCCAAAACGCGCGCCTTTCTTGCGCATCTTGAGCAGTTTATGGAGAGAAGATAATCGAGGAAATATTGATGTTTATATTTCTTTTTTGAAACTGATCATGGCATCCTGGTCGAGTGGATGTTGCACAGTGCGTGCAATCTTCCTCTGTTCGTGCAAATAGTATTCTCTGAAATTAGAATTGGACCTCTTAAAAAATGCGATATTTGTCCTTATTAATTTTGCTGATTTTTCCCTTCATGGCTTGCGGCCAAGACCCTGAAAATAGAGAGGAACAATTAAATTTTCCGAAAGATGCATCCTACTCGAAACTTGTTGAAAAAAATAATAATGCTTATGCGTCGGCAATTTTAGGAAATGGATTTGCGTATGGCGAAGGCGTAATTGGCGATAGATCCATGGAAGGGAGGACTTTTGAATTCAGGTTCGGCAAAGAAATAAGTGTCCCAGCTTTCCTTGATGAAAAATTTCGCTTTGACTTTATTCATTTTAATGAAGGGCACCCTGACAATAATCACCGAGATGGCTTTGCTGGTCAGTTTGTTTACAGAAAGCCGTTTAACCAAAAGCTAAATTTTGAATTTGGACTCGGTCCTTACTTTAGCGTGAATACAACAACCATTAAGGGGGTTGAACTCAACGATGCAAAATTGGGGGCTCTGCTTTCAATTGCGGCCTTGGTGAGTATTGAAAAATATTCTCCTGGGTTGCATATGCGATTTGCACTAAACCATGTCTCCATGCCAGGAGCACATTCCTCAGTTGCCTTGCTTGTTGGAGTCGGGAAGTATTTTGACAATGTTCCCGCACGCATCCAGTCAGAATCTTATGAGAATCCGACTTGGCTTGGTGTGACCGCAGGTGTTTCCCAAACCAATCATAGAGGATCAGAGGGAGCCCCAGGGTTCTCTGTCGAAGCTAAAAAATACTACGGTAGCCAATGGGCGGGGTCGATTTCAGGAATGATGGAAGGTGACGACCAAATTCGAGTGCATCGTCAAGGCGTAGCTGTCCAAGGTTGGTTCGTACAACCCCTGAGCGAGAATTGGGCTGCCAGCGCGGGTATTGGACCCTACGTAGCGACTAATAAACGAGGATCGGGCGATCTTCAGTTGCATGGCTTGATCACACTTCAGGTCGAACGCTTCATTGCCCCTAAATGGAAAGGCCTTGTCAGTTTCAGTCGAGTTGCCACCTTTACGGAAGAAAACGATCGAGACCTATTCAGAATAGGCGTGATGAGACGGTTTGACATGTAGTAGCCCCTTCAAGACTCTTAAGAAACACTATATATCAATATGATTGGTTGAATAATTATTTAAGTTGACTGAGGAGTGGGAACGAGTTGTATGCCAAGTTTTTTAACGCGCTTGGCTAGGTGATGCATCACATGCTGGCTATAGCGCTCCTCATAGTAATCCTGTCCTTTGTCTGTGTATTCCTCACCCTTTTGATTTACATATCTAAGCTACAAAAATCACCCGAGTGGGTAAAAAGCTACATTAAACATGCTCCTGTAAAGGATGCAGCTTAAGTCCAACAATTTATTGCCAGATCAATAATATCGATTGCCAGGGTTTAATGTATAGTTGCTCGATTTAATCGCACAACGAACTCAGGGACTCGTCATGTATAAGGTACTTAATCATATAGTAAAATTCTTGATTGTGGCTGCAGGCAGTTTGTCGGTAACATCGCCATTTGCGTGGGCCGCATTGGACAGCACCTTCATCGGAACAAATGGCCAGCATGCCCGTCCATTCTATAATTTCGCCCACAACCCCAATGCACTGGAAGAGATAGGACAGGCTCTTGATAAGGGGGCTAATGCGCTGGAGCCAGATGTAATGAGGTTTAGTGACACAGCCTATGCAATTGGTCACGAATCCGATAGCTGCAATTCGCTTACCAATTGTTATGCAGGAACTTCTGGGTTGTTTATGTACCACGATTACATCCATATCACCACCAGGATGCCCTTGACAGTAGAGAAATGGCTTGATGAAGCACACATTCAAGTGAAAGCTGGAAAGAATTTAGCCCTGATCGCATTCGACATCAAGTCTCAGGCTGCTAGCTACCTCAGTGGAGACTTAAATAAAGCAAAACTGATTCAGACTGCCGTGAACGATCACCTCAACTATGACGGTGTGAATGTAAATATTATCTACAGCGTAGGAACAATTGCAGACAGTAAGGAGTTTTTCAAATATCTTTGCCTCAAAGGTAATGAGGGCGTGATGGTTGATAGTGAAAATGACACGGAAACAGTCATCGATTCCCTACTAACCAGCATCGATAATGCCAATACCAACTGCCAAATATTAGTACCCTATAACTTCGGCTTTTCGAACGGTTCATTGGGCGCCAGCATTGGCTTGGCCCCCAGAGTGCTACAAAGCATAGACTTGGCTTCATGGCTACGCGCTACGTCACCAGAGAATTTTGCCATTCCCTATGCGTTTCCCATCAGCACTAATGTACTCTCGAAAGAGTACATCTATGCAGGTGTCGACGGCCTGATCCCGGACGCGGATAAGCTTCTTCAAGTTTTTTCCTCAACGCTGCTTCATATAAGCGGACTTAATGATTTGGTGGTTAGCCATCCAGATGTTTACCCTGCCACCGCCGGTGATAATCCATTTAAATCGGTGAAGCATGCATATGGTCTTTCAATTCCAACCCTGGATAACGGGACAGACGCAAAGCTCACATTCACACTGACGGGAGTTAATGGCTCTGCAAGCGTAACTATCGATTCGAGCTATGGGCCAGTATGCGCGAGCACTGACTCCAGTTGTACTGGGCGCATGGAGGCGGGCCATACAGATTATGTAACGATACAGAGCAAGGATCTTGG
>JANMWF010000040.1:0-12264 GCA_031393845.1 Nitrosomonadales bacterium
AGTGCCAAAAAAAGCTTTACCAGTATTGGCAGTAATATTAGTTCTTTCGGATGGTGTCCAAATAAAACCAGTTGTCCAGGAAGACCCAGCCGAAACTCCAGCTATTGATGTATAGCTAAATTTTTGGTATCCACTTGTTCCAGTCAGGCTGAATTTTGATGAAACCCGGTAATGAAGATTACCCATATATTGTTCACTTTCTATGGATGTGCCTAATGTGCCTAATGTGCCTAAACCGTCTATTTTTTGCTTGTTATAATTTAAACCCCAGCCTAGTGTGTGGAATGCAGAACCGCTGGTGAGGCTTAACAGAATACTATCCGATTGGCTTCCAGGTAGCCCCCCTACATCTGTGTAGACTGCATTATGCGTGTAGCGTGCCTGAGTTGTAGCAAAATTAGAAAAATTGTGAAGTATATAGGGGCTAATGCTATAGGTTTTTACAGTGGTTCGGTTGTTCGTGATATTTTCATTATTGGTTGTCAGGGGACCCTGGAGAGAAATGGTTTGCTGGCTTATGTTAGCAGTGCTATCGAGAAAAAAAAGGTTTTTAATTAATATCGCGTTTGCTCTCGAACTTAGCTGATGCATAGTCGTATTTTGATTGCTTTGATTTGCATAAAAAAGATTTTGCATTGTGTAGTTGGCGTTAACGTTCAAGCGTGCCCCAGTTCCAGTCAATGATATTCCAGGATTAATTTGGGTGATGAAATCGCTTATCTCATTTCCACGTGTAGCCAGTGTGACATTGTCTGTGTAAGTTTCTAATAAATTTAGTGTGGGTGTTATTTTCCAGTCAGCGGCGGCGGAATAGGCAGGAAATATCAGTATGGTAGAGGTAACTGCCTGTACTATCTTACGGGAAAGCTTGTGAAATAAACTATTACCAGCAACCTTAGTCATAATAACCGTAACCATAATTGGTTCCGCTGGAGAATGCCTTCGCTTTATTGTAAATCAAACTAACGTTAGTGCATGATTCGAGCTGACGGAGAGCCTCTTTAACTGCATGCTGAGTTGTGGTTTCAGCTTCTACCACCATGACAATTTGACCCATCTGACTTGCTAGAACACGTGCCTCAGTTGTGGGGAGCAAGGGCGGAGTATCAAATATGACAATGCGGTCTGGGTATCGGTTTGCAATTTCATTTAACAAGCTACTCATGGCCTGGCTTGCCAAGATTTCAGTTGCATGTCTGTGACCTGTTCCAGCAGGTAGAATTCTGAGAGTATCGACGTTAGTTTTAATCATGACGTCTGCTAAATCGAGTTCTTCGTCGAGAAGAATATCCATTAAACCGACAGCCGACTTCAATCCTAATGTGCGGAGAACCGATGGACGAGCTACGTCTGCATCTATCAGCAGAACCGTGTGATCCATTTCGGTCGCGATGCTCATGGCCAAATTTATGGCGCAGAATGTTTTTCCCTCTTTAGGTAACGCACTGGTAATCATAATTAAATTTCCGTGGTGTATCGCCCCGGCACCTTTAATGAAAGCATTCTGGATCAATGAACGTTTTATCCCTCTAAACTCCTGAGCGGCTAAAGTTTTTCCTTGGTCCGGTGTGATCATGCCCAATTGATGCAATTTAACAAGATTGATATCGGCTTGCGCAATCATTTGTCTGCCTGGATTGCGGGCATTGTGTTCATAAATGGTCTTTGAACTTTGTTCGCTTGGGCTTTCCGACTTTACCTTTAGCGGGTGCGATATTTTTTCTTTGATATGCTCAAATCTGTTTGCTGCTTTTTCAATAATGCTCACATGATCTCCCAACAGTATTAGGTCTGGCTGCTTTATCTGTTTTTCGATTTGGTCTTTTTAATTAAAAATCCCCTTTCCTTAATTAATTAACCTTGCCTAATTGTTGTTTAAATTTGAAGATGTATCTTCAAGGTCATAATTTAAGGAATAAAAGTGCCATTACTACGCTATACAGGGCAACCAGCAGAGTTATAGAGAATCCGAAAGCATAAAGCCCCCTTTTTCTCTTAATTTTTTCATTGGCAGTCCAATTTTTGGTGACTGTACCTAGTATCGGCAAACCAATTGATTCCCGTAGACTATTTTGACTCAAAAAAGTAGGCCTGATTTGGCTCATTAAGAGCGCACTTCCTATCCCGCCCAGCAGGGCACCAATAAAAACTAAACTGAATAACACTAACCGGTTCGGTCCTGAAGGAACAAGTGGAACCGTAGGTGGATCTATGACCTTGAATGTCAGCATATCTGAAGTGGCACTTAATTCTCCTGACAGCTTTGCAGATTCTCGGCGTCCTATGAGATTTTCATAATTTGATTTGTTGATATGGTAATCACGGTTGAGTTGAGAAAACTGTTCCGCAACTTGGGGCTTCGCAATAGTCAGTGCTTTTAATTGAGCACTGCGAGAAGAATATTCTTCCACTCGAGCCTTCATCGCGGCGACTCTGGCTTCGGCCTCTGATAAAGAAACATTAAGTTGTTGCAGCATTGGGCTGTAACTCTTACCTCGATCTCGATCAATGACGGGTTTTTTAAGTTTAGCCTCTGACAGCTTGCGCTCTTCAAGCTTTGTTATCAGGCGCTTGATTGAAATAACATCTGGATGGCGATCCGTAAAGCGTAGACGCAAAGCATCCATGTCATTAGTTAACGCCTGAATCCGAGCGTCGATTTCCGGGTTAACGATGGTTGATGGAGCTGGTCCTGTCGTCAGGTCATCTGGAGGCGCGCCATCTTCAATTTGATTTTTGATGGCATTGCGCGCTTGCTCAGCTTCACGTAGCCCTAATCTCGCTTCATTCAAGCTATCCGAAACGGCTTGCAGTTGTGATCCATAATCACCGTCCTTGGGCAATAGGCCACTATTTTTTATTTGGAAGTCCGTGACAGCCTTTTCCGCAATGACCAATTTATCCTCATAATTCTTGATTTGCTCATCGATAAATTTAATTGCTTTTTCGGAATCTTGTTTCTGATTCCCAAAGCTGCCTTCAACGAAGATAGTTAGAAAGGATTGAACTACATCTTTCGCAATTTTTGGATTTTCGTGGTTATAGGAAATAACATAGAGGTCAGCGCTATTGCTCCCGGCGATCTTGATTTGACCTATCATATGACTGACTAGCCGCTCATGATCTTTGGCATCTGTTACCTTGATATCTAAATCCACCATTCGTAAAACTCGCTCTACGTTTGGACGGCTAAGAAGAGTACGGCTCATGATTGAAACTTGTTGTTCCATGTTGGGAACAGTTGTCATACCCGCCAGCAATGGCTTTAAGATAGTTCGGGTATCCACGAAAACTCTCGCAGAAGCCTCGTAGTTGTTAGGTAAGGAATAAACCTTGAGCCCTCCAGCCAAGACAACAATCCATGCAATAACCACCGCATACCACCGGTATTTCCATATTCCCTTTAAGTAGGAAAGTAGCAGGGATATTAATTCCTCCATCTTGTCAAGATCTCCATAATGGTGTCGGTGTTGATTTATCGATGCAACAGCACTCCGTCATTCCATAACGGAGTGGTCATTCTGTTATGGAATGTATTGAGAAATTAGATGTGACACTTAATCTTCTAAACTACGTCCGTGAATTTAAGAAAGAGAAGATCAATTAAAACAAACTTTCAGGAATAACTAATATATCCCCGGGGCGAACTGGTATGTTCGCTGAAATGTCACCATTTTTAATTAGATCGTCCAAACGGATGGCAATATGCTGTGCTTTTCCATCGATGTTGCGAATAATGCTAGCCTTGTTGCCTGCAGCAAAATTTGTGATGCCACCTACGGCAATCATGACATCCATGAGTGACATACCTTTGTTATAGTGAAGAGCTTGGGGTTTGCCAGCTTCTCCTATTACACGAATTTGTTCTGAATATGGGCCGATGAAACCAGTAACAATAACCGTTACAACCGGATCCTGAATGAATGTAGCTAAAGCTTTTTCAACATCACGAGCCAAATGTGTTGATGTCTTTCCCATGGCGGGCAGGTCTTCTACCAAAGGGGTGGTAATTTTGCCATCCGGGCGAACTGGAACTGACATTGAGACCTCCGGATTGTGCCAGACTATAATATTAACGTTGTCACCCGGGCCAATCAGATAGTCATGTGAGGGAGGTTCATCTGATGGAGAAAGAGATATACGTGGGGTGTTAGCGCAACCTCCAATGGCTAAGGTCGAAAGGGCTATAGCAAGAAAAGCTAGTAAGTTCATGATGTTGGTATGTAGAGTATTCATCTGAATTTCCTTAAATTTGCGATCATTATGATGATAGGTGAGCTACGCGCATGTCTAATCCCCTTACCTCCTTCATAATTATTAGATGAAGTCGTATTCCGTTGCTAAACTTCTAATTATAAATATGCTGAGTTTTAACTAAGCTAATAATGAATCATCGGATGAAGCATAAAAAACTTTAGTATGGCTCTGAATTTTTATCTTTGCTAGCTTTGGATTCTGGCTTCTTCCTTGATGGGCACCTCTAAAAATCCAATTTTGCAAGCAGCCGCTTTGCGGCTTGCCTGCCTACCCCGTTTCGTCACAATTCGGCGTTACTCGAAAAAAATTATCACTTACATATCAACTATATGCCGCGCTCAAATTTTTTACTCGTGCCTTGTCTAGAAACTTGAATTTTTAGATGCGCCCTTATGAGAAAAGGCATTAAAAAAACCGTCTTGCATAGAACATGCATACTGTTAAATCGTTTTCAGTTCTATGAAAATTCGTCCTCCATTCAGTAACTCCATCTTCGAAAGGAATAAGGACTTGCCAAGTAATGCTTTCTAAACCATTCTTTATTTTAGCATAATCTTGAAAAATAGTTTGGTAAAGCGATTGAATATCCATGTAGCGTGCAGGTAAACTGTCCGAACTTGCGACATATGATATCCAGTTTAACTTACCTCTAGACGTGAAGAAACGATCTGGATGAAAGTACTATAAAAGATAAGGAAGATAGAGTTTGAAGACATTCATGTTGCATGGCGAGCATCTGGTAAGTTGGTCACAGCAACTAAGAATAGGAAAAATCAAAAGAAAAGACTTTAAGTGCTGGGAACCCGACAAATCTATTTTTTTGCCAATAGGTTAGCATTTGAAGGGGGTGCTGTCGTTTAGCTCATCAACATACTGGGTGATGTTTCCTGTCTCACGCTTTAAGAAATCTTCCACTGCTCGTGAGAATTGCGGATGCGCCAGCCAATGTGCCGACCAAGTTGTGACCGGCATAAATCCTCTGGCAAGTTTATGTTCTCCTTGGGCACCACCTTCAAAGGTGGCGATTTTATGTTCGATGCAAAATTCAATTGCTTGGTAGTAGCAGGTTTCAAAGTGCAGGCCAGGATGATACTCAAGCGTACCCCATGAGCGTCCGTAAAGAACATCACGGTTGAATAAATTGAATGCGCTGGCAATCTGCTTCCCGCTGCGCGATGCGATGATTAGCAGAATGTTTTCAGGCATGGCCGCGCCGATGCGTTTGAAAAAATTCAGATTCAATGATGGCGGGGAGTTGTACTGACTATGAGTATGGGTATAGCACTGGAAGAAAAAATCCCACTGTGCTTCAGAGATATTTTCTCCGCGGATGCGTTCGAAGCAAATGCTGGCTTCCTTCACCTTGCGCCGCTCATGTTTGATTTTTTTGCGCTTGTCTTGACGCAGGCTGGACAGATAAGCATCGAAATCGGCATATCCAGGATTTTGCCAGTGGAACTGCACTCCGCGACGCAACATCATTCCTTCCTGTTGCATTTCCAGTGCCTGGTTTTCGTCGGGGAATAGACAATGCAGGGAGGATACGCCTGACTCCTGCGTCATTTGCAGAGCAGAACGGATTAGCTGTATTCGTACTTCGGGGGTTGCTGCCAGAAGCCTTGCCCCGGTAATAGGCGTAAAAGGTACGGCACACAATAATTTTGGGTAATAGTTCAGCCCATGTTGCTGATAAGCCTCGGCCCATGCCCAATCAAAAACGAATTCGCCGTAGGAGTGGTGCTTGCGGTAAATTGGCATGGCGCCAGCAAGAAGGTTGTCTTGCCAGACCGTGAGAAATTGCGCTTCCCAGCCGGTATGCGGGGTGGTGCAGCCACTTTCCTGTAGTGCCAGTAAGAAGGCATGGGAAAGAAACGGATTGCTTCCCGCGAGAGCGTTCCATTGCGTCTCGGAAATATCCGCTATTGATTCGATTATTTTTATGCTCATGGTGCTTCAAGAATATTGGAAGCGCGTTGCCACACCAGGGTTCGGTTGTTGCTGGGCATGCTCACATCCCTTAGTAGAAACAGGCCATGCGTTTCGGCGAGCCGATTGATAGCTTCAAAATCCCGTACACCGCTGTTCTTGTCGCGTGATTTAAGCCACACATCGAAACGCGCATTGCTTTCGGAGGTAAACTTTTCCCCATAGTTAAAGGGCCCATACAGGCACAGAATGCCACCTGCGCTTAAAACACGTGCTATGCCCGCAAACATCCGTTCTACTTCCGGCCACGAAATGATGTGCACCGTGTTGGCATTAAACACTGTGTCTATCATTTCGATAGGCCATTGATCATCGTTCACGTCGATGACCACAGGTGGAAATACATTGGGCAGTTTAGTTTCGTTCAGCCAGGCCAGGATGCCCGCATGGTTTTGCGCTAATTCGCTGGTCTGCCAAGTCAAGTGAGGTAACGCGCGCCCGAAATAGACGGCGTGCTGGCCGGTTCCACTGGCTATTTCCAATACATGCTGTTGATTGACAAGTATTTCTTGTAATGTTTCAAGAATAGGAATCTGGTTTTGTGCACATGATTCTGAGTAGGGTTTCATAGGTGATAGGCTGCATTAATTTGTGATGCGTTTTAATTTTTGTAAACGCACTGTCGTGATCAGGTTGAGACTGTGAGGCACCTATTTGTATCTCCTGTTATTTAAGGGCACCTCTAAATCCAATTTTGCGAGCAGCCGCTTTGCGGCTTGCCTGTTTACCCCGTTTCGTCACAATACGGCGTTACTCGAAAAAAATTATCGCTTACCTATCAACTATATGCCGCGCTCAAATTTTTTTACTCGTGCCTTGTCTTGTCTAGAAACTTGAATTTTTAGAGGCACCCTTAAAAGTCTTTGCCATAGACATTTATCCAGCTTCTCGTGACATTGCGACTAAAGCATGGCGAGCCTGTTGCGCATCGAGCACCATTTCGGGGAAATCAAAACGCAATATTTTTTCATCGGCGCGTACATCGAAACCATCGCAGTCGATGCCTAACATTTCCACATTCAGCACTTCGATTTTATGAAAGTGTTGGCAGTAGTGACGCATTGTGTCGCGATGATCTGTGTTCATGTGCGAAATTACGTCATTTTCTTGCTGGATTAACGGATAGGGTGGCACTAAATAGCTATCCGCCTTGATCCAATGGATTTTGCCGAAACCGCCGATATAACGTAATGACTGCGGCATGATGCGGTAAAACGAAAAATCATGCATATCAAAGTAGCTTTGCGCTTCAGGAAAATAGCGCAAATAGCGTGTGCCAGCGTTATCTTTATCCGTAATTATTTGCGCTGTGCCCACCACTGTGATGCGTCCTTGTGTCTGAATGTGTGGGCTATCTTGGTTATGCGTTATTAGGCTCACACGCGGGTCATGCTGGATGTTTTTGGTGTGTTCCGCTAACGAGCTAATCAGTATGAGCAGGCTGCCATCATGGTCAACCAGATAGGGCGTGATAGAGCCGAACGGATGGCCATCAAATTTTTTAGACAACGTACATAGTGCGCCGTAACGATGAGCACGTAACATTTGGCGAGCTTCGCGCGCATTGTTCATGGATATCCCTGAAAATTATTTATGTTGTTATTCCGGGAAAGCGGAAATAAAAACTTGAGGTATTTATTCGCCCAATTTTATGCGGCCATCTTCAATGCAGTTTGCGCGAGCCGCTTGCCGAGCGCGATGCACAGCCTTTTTTCGTCTTCGCTGATGGGCTGGTCGTTAGCCATCCCTGCAAAATGACTGGCACCATAAGGTGTCCCGCCCTGTTGTGTGGTGGCGAGTTCCGGCTCGGAATAAGGCAGGCCAACGATAATCATGCCGTGATGCATCAGCGGTAACATCATAGACAGCAGTGTACTTTCTTGTCCACCATGCATGGAGCCGGTTGAGGTGAACAAGGCAGCGGGCTTGCCGACCAAGGAATGTTGCATCCATAGCGAACCAGTGCTATCCCAGAAATACTTCATTGGAGCGGCCATGTTGCCAAAGCGCGTGGGGCTGCCAACAGCAATGCCTATACATTCCTTTAGATCGCATAACTCGGCATAGGGGGCACCCTCATCTGGTATGCCGGGCGCGGTCGTCTCACATACCGTGGAAATTTTAGCTACGGTGCGTAGTCGCGCCCTCACACCGGCTACCTGCTCCACTCCACGCGCCACCAGTTGAGCCATTTGGCGCACTGCACCATGCTGGCTGTAATAAAGTATAAGAATTTCTTTGTCGGTTATCATGTAAATAGTGTATTTAAGTTGCAGTAACATTCTAGCATGTTGTTTTAAAATGCAAGATTTACGATAAATGAAAATTGTATGGGCAGATTTGCTGCATAGATGAGTTTAATCGTAGATCATGTTAGACAGAATCGTTATGCGGAGATTGTCAGCATGAGCGACACTCAATGCAAACAGGCGGCAGTCCAGTGTATTTTGGCTTAAGTAGCTACACTGCGCGAAGTTGTGGGAGCTAAGTGTATGCAGTTGCATGATGCCAATACTTTTCGCTTAGTGAAGCCCTATGAATGTAATTGAAAGGAACAGACTATGAATACAACTACAGATCCTGTATGTGGTATGAAAGTTGACAGCGAGTCGGGGAGCAGCTTGGAATATGCGGGTAAGCGTTATTATTTTTGCTCACAACACTGCGTGGAAAAGTTTTCGGCAGATCCTGACAAATATCTTAACCTAGTCGCGCCGGCTCCCACAATTACAATACCATCCGTTGGGGGTTATACCTGTCCGATGCATCCTGAAGTACATCAGGCTACACCCGGTTCGTGTCCGAAATGTGGCATGGCGCTGGAGCCGGTGGACACCTTGTCAGACAAACCCGATGTCACCGAATACGTTTGCCCAATGCATCCACAGATTGTGCGTAGCGAACCCGGCGATTGTCCGATTTGCGGCATGGCGCTGGAGCCCAGAACTGTGGCTGCCAAGGAAGAGAATCCGGAGCTGGACGATATGACACGCCGCTTCTGGATCAGCACTGTATTGGCCGTGCCGGTGTTCGTGATGGCGATGGCTGCTGATATGTGGATGGGTTTTGCGCCGCAAATGATCTCGTTTGCGCATTTACAATTGGTCGAACTCTTATTAGCGACCCCGGTCGTGCTGTGGGGCGGCTGGCCGTTCTTTCAGCGCGGCTGGATGTCATTGGTCAATCGGCATTTGAACATGTTCACACTGATTTCGCTGGGTGTCGGCGTGGCCTGGTCGTACAGCGTAATCGGCACTTTCTTGCCGAATATTTTTCCGGCGATGCTGCGTCGCGAAGATGGCACGCTACCGATTTATTTTGAAGCTGCTGCGGTGATTACCGCGCTGGTTTTGTTGGGGCAAGTACTGGAATTGAAAGCGCGCAGCCGCACCAACACCGCGATTAAATTGTTGCTGGGTCTGACGCCCAAGACCGCGCGCATCGTGCGTAGCGATGGAAAGGAAGAAGACATTCCGCTGGAACAAGTACAGGTCGGGGACGTATTGCGTGTGCGTCCCGGCGAAAAAATCCCGGTTGATGGGCAGGTCGTGGAGGGCAGCAGTTCGATAGATGAATCCATGGTAACCGGTGAACCAATACCGGTAGAGAAGCAGCAAGGAGAGCGCTTGATCGGCGCCACGCTGAATGGCACCGGCGGGCTGTTGATGCGTGCGGAAAAGGTCGGTGCTGATACCTTGCTCGCACAAATCATCCATATGGTCAGCGAAGCGCAACGCAGCCGCGCACCGATACAGCGGCTGGCCGATACAGTGTCAGGTTATTTCGTGCCGGTCGTGATGCTCGTCGCGTTACTGGCATTTGGCATATGGATGTTCTGGGGACCCGAACCGAGATTCGCTCATGCCATCGTGGCAGCGGTATCGGTACTGATTATTGCCTGTCCTTGTGCGCTGGGTCTGGCGACGCCAATCTCGATCATGGTGGGAACCGGGCGCGGTGCAACCGCAGGCGTCCTGATCAAAAACGCCGAGGCGCTGGAGATTATGGAAAAAGTGAACACGCTGGTGATCGACAAGACCGGCACGTTGACCGAAGGCAAGCCGCAACTGACCTCGATAGTGGCGCTGCAAGGATTTCTGGATAATGACATTTTGCAACTGGGTGCCAGCCTGGAACGCGCCAGTGAACATCCGCTGGCGGCAGCCATCATCAAGGGTGCAGAGCAACGCAACCTGACATTAGCCGAGGTCAAAGATTTTCAATCCGTCAGCGGCAAAGGTATCACTGGCCTGGTGGCTGGCTGCAAAGTCGCTATCGGCAATCAAAAATTATTTGTCGAGTCGGACATAGAGATGACTGCGCTGCTCGAACGTGCCGATGCGTTGCGCGCGGAGGGGCAGACTGTAATGTTCGTAGCCGTGGATGGCAAGCCTGCAGGTTTGATCGGCGTGGCCGATCCGATCAAGGAATCCACGCTGGCAGCTGTGCGGGCCTTGCAGGCTGCCGGATTGGAGTTGGTCATGCTTACTGGCGATAGTCGTGTTACCGCAGATGTAGTCGCGCGCAGGCTGGGGATCAAACGCGTGGTGGCCGAAGTGTTGCCGGAACAAAAAGCCGAAATAGTGAAACAACTGCAAGCCGAAGGACGCATCGTTGCGATGGCGGGGGACGGCATCAACGATGCGCCTGCACTGGCACAAGCACAGGTAGGCATCGCGATGGGGACGGGAACCGATGTGGCGATGCAAAGCGCAGGAGTGACGTTGATCAAAGGTGACCTGAACGGCATTGTCCGCGCGCGTCACTTGAGTCAGGCCACAATGCGCAATATACGGCAAAACCTGTTCTTCGCTTTTGTGTACAACATGCTGGGCGTGCCGGTTGCGGCAGGGTTGCTGTACCCGTTCTTTGGCTTGCTGCTCTCGCCGATGATTGCTGCAGCAGCAATGAGCTTCAGTTCGGTGTCGGTGATCAGCAACGCGCTGAGACTAAGCCGGGTGAAGCTGTGAATCGGAATTAACGTAGGCTTATACAAGTAGGCACTTGGATCAAGCTTACCAACTTGTTCGGGATGCCCTGTCTGTCTAAGGGTGGCATGGCGAATAACACCATAAAGATGTGACACGCGCATAAAACCGCGAATCTTATTGCCGCCCTGCAAGGATTGTGAAAGAATGTAGCGGGATAGAAGAACTCACTCAGGAATACGGGCAATAACGGGGTGGTGCCGATCCGCTGTATGTAAATGGACACCATCTTTAACTAGATACATTATCGTCTCGGTTCAGGGGTTCACTGTAGGAGGAATGTCAATGTACAGAATTATATTGGCTTTACTAAGCATAATGGTTGTTTCAGTTTCAGCCTCGGCACGGACTATTCCGCAGATCATTACTCCTAACATCACATCGAGATTGCTATCTACTCCAAACATCACACCAGGATTTCTGTCTACCCAAAATATCACACCAGGATTGCTGTCTACTTCAAATGTTACATCGGGCCTGCTTTCGTCCCCACAGTTCTCTACTCCGTCTCCTATCTTTATTCCTCACACTTTCTCTAGGCCAGCAAATTCAACTCAAGGCATTTCGATTCCAGAGATATCTACTCCATTTATCCCATCACCATAAATTTTATGTAAGTCGTGGGGTACCAATATCCCACTGAAATTCTGAGCTTAGCCCTTAGGAAGTCAAAAATTGTCTGTTGGTGATGACAAGAACGGCAATCCATCGCCATCAATAGTGCGCTTGCCTGCCCCTTAATAACAGGTATTCACTTATCGTTATTATTTCTGATTTATAATTAACCGTTTATCCGGTGTAAAATTGCAAACGTTGGTTTATTGCTCCACTTCGTGTGCTCCAATGAATAAAAATCGTCCTATACATCTTGACTTGCGTTTGATCAAATTGCCCTTGCCAGGCTTTGTATCTATCCTGCATCGTGTTAGCGGATTGTTGCTGTTTTTGGCCTTGCCGTTGTTTCTGAGGATGCTGCAGAACAGCCTGTTTTCTATCGAAACATATACTCAATTGGTTGCGCTGCTACGATATC
>JANMWF010000083.1:0-8404 GCA_031393845.1 Nitrosomonadales bacterium
AACCCCCGTTGTACAGGCTTATCCAGAGTCTCCTTCAACAAAGGCGTTTATGGCCGTTGCCGAAAGATGTGCGAAATTCCTGGACGCTCATGCAGAACAGGATGGGATCGGTGCTTCTGCGGACTTCAGACTGGATGCGAATGGAATCGCCGGTGTTGCAACTCCATTAATAGTGAGTTAAGGATGAATATTCATACTGTTCGCCGGTGGCATGGCCTTGTTGGTGCTGTCATCGTGTTTTTTTTGGTATATCTTTTGGCTTCAGGATTACCATTAAATCATATTGAGATACTTAAATTAGATAAGCGGGAAGTCAGCTATCCTTGGCTTATGCGCTGGTACGGAATTCAAGCGGCTGATCCAATTCAAGGGTATTTGCTTGGAAAAAGTTATTTCTCTTGGGAGGATGGCAAATGGGTTTTAGATGATAAATTATTGATCAGCAATGCGGGACAGCCAGTTGGCGCAGTCGAGGTTAGGGGTATTAATTATATTGCGACAGCCACGACCCTTTCTTTGTATCAATCTGATGGAAAGTTGCTAAATAAGGTGGAAAAACAATCGCTACCCGCTTATCCAATTTTGGCGCTTGGTAAAATAGGGAACAATGTCATGCTGCAAACGCCCTCTACCGTATTTGCTAGCGTCGATGGGCAAAACTGGGAAAAATCAAACGCTACTGGAATGACGCTGTCTTCTTTGCAAGATCTTCCTGTCAATGTTAAACGTCGCTCGGCTGACATTCTTGCCCCGGGTATATCGCTACAGCGTATATTGTTGGATGTGCATAGCGGCCGTATATTTGGGCGCTATGCAGTATGGGTAATGGACATTGCGTCGCTTGTATTGCTTGCGTTGGGTTTAAGCGGGTTTTGGCTTTATTGGAAGTTAAGGTGACGGGAGTTAAGGGATTTTATGTTTGCTGTTGATAATTACTGGAAAAAAGTATAGTGGGCCCTGATTTTTAGACAGTAAACTAAGGCGGTAAGCTGCTGTAATTAATGAGTACAGTAAAGTGGATCTTTTTATTTGGCATTGACAGCCAGACGCGATGGCAGGGGGGAAAAATTTGCCGAACGCTACACTTCTGGTTGACTGAAAGGACTGCTTTAGGCTATTCTGAAAAATGAGTAGGGCTGCTAAGAAACAACCGAAAATTCCTTGTGTTGTGGCTCCTGGCCGAGTGCCTGCGGGACTGTCAGCCCGTGCGATTGTCTATATTAAGCCACGGAGATATGATGAAAAATGATCCAAAAATTGAAGAGTTGAACCAGCCTGTGGGTATAGAGTGCTGGTCAGCGGAACAAATACATCAATCTCAAATAGTGGCGGCGAAGGAAGCTGGATTTGAAGAAATATCATTCCGCGATAAATCGGATACTCCTGAAATGGTGGTGCTACCGGCGGGAAGTTATGGCATGGGCGAAGCATTTGAGAAACACAAGGTTACCATTGCACGTCCTTTTGCGGTAGGGAAATATTTGGTTACGGTGGAAGAGTGGAAGCGTTTCGTCGAGAGGTTGCGGCCTGAAGATGAGATATTGCCTGGTGTTGGAGCGGGGTATTTGGCGGGTACAGGAACAGTACGTGGGCACAACAAGGTTTTACTCAAGACTCCTACGAAGGCAACTGAATTGCATCACGAAGTTTTAAGTTATGTTAAAGAGACTAACAGCGACTTGCCGGTGACCAATGTCAATTGGTTTGATGCGCAGGATTATGTGCGTTGGCTATCGACCCAGACAGGCCATACCTACCGTTTACTGGCTGAGGCTGAATGGGAATACGCATGTCGTGCAGGGTCAGTGACTGAATACTACTGGGGTGATGAGGTAGGTCATAACAATTGCAATTGCCAAGACAGCGAGAGCGATTGGAGCTGTAAAAGTGCCTCGCCCGTGGGGAGTTTTAAACCTAACATTTTTGGTCTGTATGACATGCTGGGAAACGCGTGGGAATGGGTGGAGGACCCATGGCATGAAAATTACGAAGGGGCTCCGGACGACGGAACGGCTTGGATATCCGAAGGCAACCGGCAGTGGCGTGTGCTACGCGGGGGTTGTTGGGATAGCGATCCGCGGGATGCGCGCTCCCCCCTTCGCTTATGGATTGAACCTTCAATCCGGAATTATGGTATTGGCTTTCGTATTGCCAGGACGCTGTAATAATACGGCGGCTTAGTTATTGAATTTTAATCTGCACTTTTCCTCTATTTTTTGACATTGAATTACACCAAGTAACAGCGTAAATATGGGAGCTGTCCGAAGGAACTTAATCTGGGCGGAGATGCCCTACTCTGGTTTGTCGCGCGCAATATATTAGCTTGTCGGATAAGGTGATACGGTGATCGCTATCAAAATGAGAAATCTGAAAGGGAGATGATTAGGTGATTGAACAGGAAGAGCAAAAACATCAGGAAGTCGAGCACAGTCAAGTAGCCACTTTGTTGCTGGAGACAGACATGGACTGTCACCTCACGGTCGATGGCGAGGATCAGGGTATGCTGGAAAGAGATTGCCCGCGCAGCTTCCTTTTGCCATTGGGCTACCCCCTTATTCATGCCGCTACGCAAGATGGTCTGGTTGGAAAAGAATGGGTGCAGCCGCTATATCGGGAAGAAGATGTCGTGCATTGCATTCATCTGGCGGAAGAACACGGCCAGGCACGAATAAAACTTGAAGAGGAAATGCGGGAGCCACTGGGTATAGAGTGTTTGTCGGTGGAGCAGATACGGCAGGAGCAACTGGAGGCGGCGAAAAAAGCGGGGCTTGCCCCAGAGTTCCACGATGGGCCGGATGCACCCGAGATGGTGGTCATACCGGCGGGCAGTTATAGAATGGGCGATGTATCAGATAAACACAAGGTTACCATTGCTCGCTCTTTTGCCGTAGGCAAATATCCAGTTACGGTAGAGGAATGGAGAAGATATGTTGAGGCGAAGAGCGTCATTAGCAAAGAACCGATGAGCGTTTACTTTGGCGCACCAGGCGATGGCAGTGAATTAAAGCCTTACGTCGAGCCGGAAGACCCTCCCCATTGTCCCTCTGATAATGGATGGATCGGTGCCACACTGCCGGTCACTAACGTCAGTTGGTTTGATGCGCAGGATTATGCGCGTTGGCTAACTGCCCAGACTGGCCAGACCTACCGCTTGCTGACTGAAGCGGAATGGGAATACGTCTGCCGTGCTGGCTCTGTGGCAGAGTATTACTGGGGTGATGAAATAGGTGATAATAATTGCAACTGCCAAGATAGCGGGAGTAAATGGAGTTGTAAACGTGCTTCGCGAGTAGAAAGTTTCGCGCCTAACGTTTTCGGTGTGCATGACATGTTGGGAAATGTGTGGGAATGGGTGGAAGATCATTGGCATAATAATTACGAGGGGGCTCCGGCAGACGAGACAGCTTGGACGTATGGCGGTAACCAGCAGGGACGCGTGGTACGTGGCGGTTCTTGGGATTGCAGTCCGAAACTTGCACGCTCCGCCAACCGCGCTCGAGCCGTAACGTCAAGCCGATACGATGATTTTGGGTTTCGCATTGCCAGCACATTGGATGAGCCGACTGTTTAACTGATTTCCTCCTGTTTTTGACCCTTTCGATATTTAAACTCACTTTGGGTGACGAACAGTTATAGGGCAATCTCAATTAATCTTGATGCGATAACGGATCTTTCACTTTTGTATCGTCTCAGAAGATTGCACTGCTAGCAAAAGCTGACTGGGTTTCCGTCATCAAAGTTAGTAGCATGTGGCGAGAGGTGATTGAGTGACGAATATGGAAGAACAAAAACCGCAGAAAACTGAGCGCAGTCGTGAAGCTATCTTGCTACTCAAGACCGACATGAACTGCCGCCTCATGGTGAATAGCGATAACCATGGTGCTCTGCAGAAAAATACTCCTCTCAGTATCGCGCTGCCCCTAGGCAGTCATCTTATCAACGTCATCACGCAAGATGGTCTGCTGGAAAAGGAATGGACGCAGGATTTAAATAACGAAGAACAGGTTGTCTACTTGATTCAACTGGCGGAAGAGTATGCCCAGCTACAAGCAAAACGTGAAGAAGAAGTGGGCAAGCCGCTGGGCATAGAATGTTGGTCGGTGGATCAGATACAACAGGAGCAAATGGCGGCGGCAACCGAAGTTGGACTTGCCAAAGTATTCCGCGATGGGCCGGATGCTCCCGAAATGGTGGTGATACCGGCAGGTAGCTATCGCAGGGGGGAAACATTTAACAAATACAAAGTTACCATTACTCGCCCTTTTGCAATAGGTAAATATCCGGTTACGGTAGCGGAATGGAAGTGTTATGTCGAAAAGGACGAGATTTCCTATTCCCCCTCGGATAACGATTGGGAAGGCGATAACTTGCCGGTGACCAATGTTAGTTGGTTTGACGCACAAAACTACGCGCGCTGGCTATCAACCCATACGGGCAAGACCTATCGCTTATTGTCTGAAGCGGAATGGGAATATGCCTGCCGTGCTGGCTCTGTGACCGAGTATTATTGGGGCGATGAAATTGGCGATAACAACTGCAACTGCCAAGACAGTGGCAGTGAATGGAGTCGTAAACGTGCCTCACCAGTGGGTAGCTTTCCTCCCAACATTTTTGGGCTGCATGACATGCTGGGAAACATATGGGAATGGTTGGAGGACATATGGCATGATAATTACGAAGGAGCTCCGGCCGATGGGAAACCTTGGTCGTCTGGAGGTAACCAACTGGGTCGCGTGATGCGCGGCGGTTCTTGGAGTAGCTTTCCAAGGTACGCGCGCTCCGCTCATCGTCATGGGAGTGTGCCGACAATAAGGAATTTTAATTTCGGCCTTCGTCTCGCCAGGACGTTGTCGTAAACGGCAGTTAATTCATTGAATGGTCTTTTCAAAAAATCTAAATTTGCAAACATCTGTGTAGCAGATTCTTGTAAACTTTTCTCGTGTCTTGGGTTTAGAGGCGCTCCTAAACCTCTACCATTTCCTCTTTGATTCTTTTAACACTGGACGGCATTAATGAGTAACGAACAACACGAAGATCATCTCAAGAATCCAGATTTCGGCGGCGTGCCTCCTGTTAATACTTCCGCTGCGCCCAAGCAGATTGCTCTGTTGCTCGAGTCCGACATGGACTGCTATCTCACGGTAAATGGCGACGATCAGGGTCAGCTGGATAAAAACACACCCCGACGTTTTTTTCTCCCTGCGGGTAGCCACCTTATCAATGCCATCACGCAAGATGGCCTAGTGGAGAAGGAGTGGGTGCAGGCATCTGATAATGAAGAGGTCGCCAATCTCATCTATCTAGCGGAGGAGCATGCACAGGCCCAGGCAAAGCTTAGGGAGCAGAAGGAAGGGCTGAATGGACCGCTAGGCATAGAGTGCTGGTCGGTAGAACAAATTCAACCGGAACAAATGGCGGCGGCAACCGAAGTTGGACTTGCCAAGGTTTTCCGCGATGGGCCGGATGCACCCGAGATGGTGGTCTTACCGGCAGGCAGTTATCGTATGGGCGAAGTATCTAACAAACATAAGGTTGCCATTGCTCGCCCTTTCGCAGTAGGAAAATACCCGGTCACAATGGCGGAATGGAAGCGTTTCGTCGTGTCCGGCGAGACTACCTATTCCCCTGCAGATAACGGTTGGGTAGGTGACAATCTGCCAGTGACCAATGTTAATTTTATGCATGCGCGAGCCTATGTGCGCTGGCTATCGACAAAGACGGGCAAGACCTACCGCTTGTTGACAGAGGCTGAATGGGAATACGCGTGCCGTGCCGGATCAGTGACGGAGTATTACTGGGGTGATGAGCTTGGCAAAAACAACTGCAACTGCCAAGACAGCAAAAGTGAATGGAGTTGTAAGCGTGCCTCGCCAGTCGGTAGTTTTGCGCCTAACGCATTTGGGTTGCATGACATGCTGGGAAACGTCTGGGAATGGGTGGAGGATACATGGCATGATACTTACAGCGGGGCTCCGGCAGATGGCAAGGCTTGGTCGTCTGGCGGCGCAATAAGCACCCTTAGCAATCAGGAATGGCGAGTGCTACGCGGCGGTTCCTGGATCATTGATCCGAGGGACGCGCGTTCCGCCGTTCGCTTCATGAGCGATCAGTCGAGCCGTAACGCTTACACGGGCTTCCGTGTTGCCAGGACATTGGCATGAGGTTGAAGTTAACTTATGGGCACCTCTAAAAATCCAATTTTGCGAGCAGCCGCTTTGCGGCTTACCTGCTTACCCCGTTTCGTTACAATACGGCGTTACTCGAAAAAAATTATCGCTTACGTATAAACAATATGCCGCGCTCAAATTTTTTACTCGTGCGTTGTCTTGCCTAGAAACTTGAATTTTTAGAGGTGCCCTTAGATCGAATAAAGCGAAGTATTAAAATTCAATCATTTCAAAATCTTCCTTACGCGCCCCGCATTCCGGGCAAGCCCAATTAATAGGCACATCTTCCCAGCGCGTGCCGGGCAAAATACCATCTTCCGGGGAGCCCGTGGCTTCGTCGTATAGCCAGCCGCAAATAAGGCACATATAGGTTTTATATTCAGGGTTCGGGGTCATGGCGAGTAATTTCAGTTAAAATTGCATTTTCTTATTACATTTTACAATGACACTTACTGCCATGTCTGACATCCCGCCTATTGTCCTTACTTTTGGTGCTACTGATCCCAGCGGGGGGGCGGGTTTGCAGGCCGATATTCTGACTATTGCCAGCATGGGGTGTCATCCCCTGACCGTTGTGACGGCAATCACGGTACAGGATACTGGTGGGGTAGATGACATATTGCCAATTGACGCTGAGTGGGTATCTGATCAGGCACGCGCAGTGCTGGAAGACATGCCCGTGGCGGCATTCAAAATCGGCCTGCTGGGCAGCGTAGAGAATATTGCGGCGATTGCTGAAGTGATTTCAGATTATCCCGATATTCCGTTGGTATTTGACCCGGTGTTGGCTTCCGGCCGTGGCGATGAGCTAACCGATGAGGACATGTTGGATGCGCTTCGTGAGTTGTTATTGCCGCAGACCACTATCCTGACACCGAATAGCATAGAGGCACGCCGCCTCATTCAAGATGAGGATAATGACGAAGATAATCCTGACTTGGCCGAGTGTGCCAAGCGCATCGTGCAGCTCGGTTGTGAATATGTGCTGGTGACTGGCACACATGAGCATACGCCAAAGGTGATTAACACTCTGTACGGCGAGAATGGCGTAGTACGGAGCGATAGCTGGGCGCGTTTGTCAGGCATTTACCATGGCTCCGGCTGCACACTGGCCTCGGCGATTGCCGCTTTGCTGGCTAACGGCCTGTCGATGAATGAAGCGGTGAAAGAGGCTCAGGAGTTCACTTGGCAGGCATTGAAATATGCCTTCCGACCCGGCATGGGACAGCACATTCCAGATCGTTTATTTTGGGCCCGTGATGACGAAGAGGATGAATCCAGCGTACGCCATTAAAGGCGTTTACGCCATTACGCCAGATTGTGCTAATACCACAGATTTGCTGCATCGCGTTCGGCTGGCACTGACTGGCAAGGTACGGATTCTGCAGTATCGCAATAAATCAGCAAATACTGCGCAGCGATTGGAACAAGCCCAGGCCTTACGCAAACTGACGCGCGAATTTGCCATAACGTTTATTGTAAATGACGATATACAACTTGCGTCGCACGTAGATGCAGATGGCGTGCATTTAGGCGCAGCGGATGATAGCGTTGATACGGCGCGCGCCGCATTGGGAATACATAAAATCATTGGCGTTTCTTGCTATAACCGACTGTCACTGGCTCATAATGCAGTTCATGCAGGTGCGGATTACGTGGCATTCGGAGCATTCTTTTCCTCGATTATAAAGCCTAACGCTGAAGTGGCCGATATTGAATTATTGCAGCAGGCGCGTGTCGAATTTGCCGTGCCACTGGTAGCAATAGGTGGCATCACCCTGCACAATGCTGCATCGTTAGTGCATGCCGGTGCAGATGCGCTGGCGGTGATTTCGGTTTTATTTGACGCGGAAGACATAATGGCGACAGCAAAAAAATTGTCCAAGTTATTTAATTCAAGCCCATTGCTTACTGGAAGACTCACTCGCTAGTGGGAATATATTTGGTGCACAAAAAAAATGCATTTGTGTTCTTGGGGATTCTCTTGTTTGTCTTGGCATGGTTCGCTTACCGCAAAAATGAAGACTCAGCTCCGGTACCTGCTCCTGAAGCCTCGATTTCAGCTCCTATTGAGGGGGCACAGGATACGATAGGGTTTCCTGCTGCGCTGGTGGGTGAGCAGTTTGAATATGCTGTGCAGCGAGGCGATTCCCTGACCAGTAACAGCGCCCGTTTTGGTATAGAGCAGTCCGTTCTTGCACGGATGAATGGGATAAAAAAAAGCGCCATGTTACAGC
>JANMWF010000084.1:0-5281 GCA_031393845.1 Nitrosomonadales bacterium
AACCCCCGTTGTACAGGCTTATCCAGAGTCTCCTTCAACAAAGGCGTTTATGGCCGTTGCCGAAAGATGTGCGAAATTCCTGGACGCTCATGCAGAACAGGATGGGATCGGTGCTTCTGCGGACTTCAGACTGGATGCGAAATCAAACATTGAAGCACGCGAAGAATAACAGAACAGGTTAACAATAAAACTGTGTAGGAAAGTGAATATGAGTGAATCAAATGACTTTAAAGAAGGGCTGAATTTTTTCTTGAGTAAAGACTATGCCAATGCGGGAAAGTTTTTTAGAAAAGCAGCAGAGCAGGGTGACCCAGAGGCACAGTTCTGCCTTGGTGATATGTACAATAATGGCTATGGCGTAGCAAAGGACGAACTGAAAGCTATGGCTTTATTTCGTAAATCTGCAGAACAGCGATTTGCGCCATCACAAATTAATTTAGGTATTATGTATTCTCAAGGGACTGGGGTTGAGCAAGATCTCATCGAAGCATTTATGTGGCTAAATATTGCTGGCCGAGCTGTCGATGAGGAGGGAGGAGATCTCGCCATAGATGAGGATGGAAGGGACCTTCTTGGGGTCGTGGAAGAACAAATGACGTCCGGTCAAATTAAGGAAGCACTGCGACGATCAAGTGCTTGGATGAAAACCAATCAAATAATCTAAATTGGACATTCCCTTCACGAATATACTGATGACTTGCAATAAATAATGGAACTGCAAGGCGCTGGACTGACGGCAATGGCTTGTCGGACCAAGCGGTAGAAGAGCAATAAGCAGGTGTTTGATCGACGGTAGCTGAAACGAAACGTGAACTTATCGAGGCAATAATCGATGATGCTGTTGTTACATGCGGCTCTGGATTTTACCGAGTCGCCACCGCGAGATTCTCTTGCGGATACTTGTGCGCTGCAAGATTAGATGCTAGAAAAGAAGATTGCGACAACACAAGACAAGCTCGGTTTATTCAGAATCAAAGAGCTTGAACTACCCAGGCCATCCATTGATGAACAAACCGAAATCGGTCCGCCGTGTCGAAGCGCTGTTCCACTTTGCAGGCCATCTTGAAGTCCGCCACCAAGCCGCCTACGTCCAAGTAGAGAAACTCACCTCGGCCACCGTTTTCCAAAGCTTTTTGCGGTGAACTGGTGCCGCAAGATCCCAAGGATGAACCGGCCAGCAAGTTGTTGGAACGCATTCGTTAAAATGATTGCGATGTTCGTCAACATGGTTTGAAAAAAATTTTTTGGATGAAATTTCAAAAATCTGGGTAATATCAAACAAAATATTTTACGAATATGGAGATAGCCCAAAAGGGCGGGTGATCATGAGCAAAGCTTTTACCAAGGAATCGGACGAAAGTTCTGACGAGGAAGAGGGCCAGATAATTTCACCACTTCCGCCAGGAGTCAAAAACTATATCACCCCCGTTGGTTACCAGCGTCTCAAAGACGAACTTGATCAGTTATGGAAAGTGGAACGCCCGGTGTTGGTGCAAACCATTACTTGGGCCGCATCCAACGGCGATCGATCGGAAAATGGCGATTACATTTACGGCAAGAAGCGCCTGCGTGAAATCGACCGGCGCATCCGCTTTCTTTCCAAGCGTCTGGAAAACGCCGCAGTGGTGGATCCGGTGCAGCGAGAATCGTGCGATCAAGTATTCTTTGGGGCGACAGTTACAGTGTGCAGACAGGACGGCGCAGAGTATACCTACAGCATAGTCGGCGTGGATGAAGCTGATGCCGGGCGCGGATTGATCAGCTGGGTATCACCGCTAGCTCGAGCGCTGCTAAAGGCGCGCGCCGATGATGTGGTTATGTTGCACATCCCCGACGGAGTGGAAGAGTTGGTGGTGGTGGAAGTTGCTTATCGGACGATACGTTTTGACGATTGAGTTGCTGATAAAAACGTAAGCTTTAAATATATCACTTGGAACTTTAACAGCAGTATTCCTCGTTCCACCCGCCCGCCTGAATTAGCCAAGTGTAGGGAATAAGCCGCGTATTCCACCCGCAATGAACTCTACGGAAATGGCCGCGAGTACCAAGCCCATTAGCCGAGTAAATACGTCAATGCCTATTTTGCCCAAACGTTGCGCTACCCATGGTGCAATCAGGAAAGTTAACCAGACCGTTACGCTGAGTAAAATAATTTCCAAGCTCATGATTAAATAATGCTCAATGCCATGTGCCTTGTGCGCCTCCAGAATTACTGCGCTGATGGAGCCGGGCCCAGCCAGCAGTGGAATGGATAACGGCACGATGGCATGTATTGAGCTTGTTTCTCCCCCAGCATTGTCATTATCGGTTTCGACGGATGTGTAGAGGTTGCCGTTCAACATTTTGAAGGCCATTAACATCAGCAGAATGCCACCCGCCACGCGAAATGAGCTGATGCTGATACCGAAAAAAGCCAATAGTGGTTGGCCTATCAATAATGCAACCAGCAAAATGGCGCATACCGCCAGCGATGCAACGCGACCAACCTTGGCTCGTTTTGGCGCAGTCATGCCGGAGGTGAACAGAATGATGACAGGGATGATCCCGATCGGATCAAGGATGGCGAACAGACTGATAAAAATCTTGGTGTATTCGGTGAAATCCAGCATGGCGCTCAGTCAAGAAAATGCAGCAAAATGGGTCGAATAAATCCCCGGTTACTCTCTTTCGAACTTAGGCAGCAACGACGTTGTTCGGGGCAACCGCTTTTACCCGTTCCAGTACCGCTGCGAAGAAGGCATCGGTGCTGTGCAGTTGCGGCAACAGTTGCATGCACTCTTCCGCTTCCAGCGGGATTTTTTGCTGTGCGAGAATTTCTCCGGCAGGACGTAATGTGAATTCTGGATGGTCGGCAAGGAATGCATCGACTATGGCGCGGTTTTCCTGTGGCAAAAAACTACAAGTGGTATACACCAGGCGGCCGCCGGGTTTGAGCAACTTGCTGGCTGAGGCCAGGATAGAGGCTTGCAACTGGGTGAATTCGGTCACGCTTTGAGACGATTGGCGAAATTTGATGTCCGGATTGCGGCGTAGGGTGCCCAATCCGCTGCACGGTGCGTCCACAAGAACGCGGTCGATCTTGCCAGCCAGACGCTTTATTTTGCTGTCGTTTTCATGTGCGATGAGTTGCGGGTGCAGGTTGCTAAGCCCCGAACGTTTCAGACGTGGCTTGAGGTTGGCCAGTCGTTTTTCGGATACGTCCAGCGCATACAGCCTGCCCTGAGACTGCATCATGGCACCCAGCATGAGTGCTTTGCCGCCTGCGCCGGCGCAAAAATCCACAACCATGTCATTGCGCTTAGGTGCGAGAAGAAATCCAAGCAGCTGGCTGCCTTCGTCTTGAACTTCTATTTTTCCGCCGAGGAACAGCGGGTGCTTGGTGAGCGATGGCTTGTCTTTCAGTCGGATGCCGATGGGAGAGTACGGGGTGGCTTGCGCGTCCATTCCCTCTGCCTGCAAGACTTGCAGCACCTCGTCGCGCGTGGCGAGCAGGGTGTTGACGCGCAGATCAAGTGCAGCCGGTTGCTGCATGGAGCGACCCAGCATGAGGATGGCTTCATCCGTCATTGTGATTTGCAGCTGTTCGACCAACCATTCTGTCAGTTCGGCCTGCACCGACAAAGATAATTCGGCAAGATTGATGGCTTTCACTTGCCCCAGCCAGTCGGCCTCTTCGCGTTTCAGAAGTGGGGTGAGTTCACGCAGGTTATAGCCGCTGAACTTGATCCAATAAGCCAGCGCCATGCGACGCGGCGTGGCCTGATTGGCGCAGGCGTGTTCCAGAAACAGCCTGTGACGCAACACACCGAACACAGTTTCTGCTACCAGCGCACGTTCGTTGGAGCCAATGCGCTCGCGCTGAAAAAAGTGGCGCAGCATAGCGTCGGCAGGATGTTCCAGCGGCAGGATGCTGCGCAGGGCTTGGATAACGAGGTCTAGGCGATATTCGGTCAGTAGCATGGTTCTAAATTAGGGTAAATGCATTCGATGCGGTGATGGAAGCGATCACAGGAATGGAGGCGAAGTTTACAGGACAGGGCTCCATGACTTCTGAATTTCTTATTCATCTGCGACGCGGATGTCAGAAATGACAACTTCCAAGACCATTGCACCGGAACGTTTAATCTGGCGAAACTTGATTGGCAGCAGGCGATATTCAAGCCCCAGCCAGACTTCCATACCGTCGCCACCTTGGCTATGCAGCCTGCGCAAAGGCAATGCGCGCAACTTGCCCATTGGGGTGATGATTTCCTCTTCTGCACCAATTTCAAGCTCATATTTTTCAAGTTTTTTGCCAGTGGTGATAGCAATCGATATAACTTTATTGTGCAAGGGAAGTCGTGAGAGTTGGTACAAAAAACTCAGGATATCTTGGGCGTCGGGGGGTAACTCAGTTTCACCGCCGTGAGAAAAAAGCAATTTATTTTCCGCCCAGTTGAAGGCGACATTCATTTTTTGTTTGCCGCTGGATACATTTTGTTCTTCTTCGTAGCCTTCTGGCTGCAGCCCGAAGTTGCCAGCCTTGCCGTGGCTGGTTTGAATAAGTTGGTAGCTTTTAAACAGTCGGGCTAGCCCGGTTGATTTCGTTTCCGCTTTTAGGACATATTTATCATCACTAATTTCAAGCTGGTGGGTGATTTCGCCAATCTGGAAATTGTCCTGGCCATAGTAGACGGCAAACTTTAGCTGTGCGTGTTTGGGCAATGGGCGCGCTACTGGTTCTTCTGCCCTGGCTACCGCAGATGCTGCTTCAATTGCAGGTATTGATACCGGTTTGGTAGCGTCTGCTACGGCAGATGCTGCTTCAATAGCAGGTATGGATGCCGGTTCGGGGATGGCTGCTACAGCAGATGCTGCTTCAATAGTAGGTACTGATTCCGGTTCGGGAGTGACTGCTACGGCAGATGCTGCTTCTATAGCAGGTATTGATGCCGATTTGGGGATGGTTGTTACAGTACTGTCAGGTTCGACTGGAGGGCTTGCAGGTTCATCTTCTGGCGTGGGCGCGTCGACTTGCAGTGGCAACGCTTCGAGTTTGGCGCTAAGTGGTGGCAGTAGCGCCTCGCTATTCGGCAACTCTATATGAAAGAGCCACAGTGCTGCACCATGTATTAGTATGGAAAACGCGATGGCAAGGGTGATGCGGCTGGTGGGCGTGCCAGAATTCATTTCATAAATAGCCCAGAATGATTGCTACTCAAAATTTATTTGGGTTAACACCTGCGTGAATTGGTCACCTTCAGACTCGGTGATGGTCATCTTGTAAGGAAAATTGCCGTGC
>JANMWF010000107.1:0-5164 GCA_031393845.1 Nitrosomonadales bacterium
GCAGAAGGACGAGCTGCTGTCCTATGTGTGGTCCAATCTGGCTGTCGAATATGGCGGTAATGAAAACGCAAAAAAATTACGCGATTTAATTACCTTGACCCCAGAACAACGCGAGGCAGCGGAGAAAATGTTTTCGAATTGGCAGATAGGAAAAGTTTATCAGTAGTGGTTCGTATCGCTTGTGACAGCACAACACACTATGCTGGCAGAAATCTTTCAAGCAAGGCTGCTGAGAGGCTTGCGGAATCGACGCAGAGACAGAATAAGCAGGACGCTTCCAATCACGACCAGCGCAAGCATTTGCGGCCACACTACTTTGAGTCCGGCTCCACGGAAAAGAATGGCCTGGGAGAGGGAAACAAAATGCGTGGTTGGCGCAACCAGCATTATATTTTGCGCGAGTTCAGGCATGCTTTCGCGTGGAGTTGATCCTCCAGACAGCACTTCCATCGGTAGCAGTACCAGTACCACCAAAAGACCAAGCTGAGGCATGGTGCGCGCGATTGTTGCCATGAAGATGCCCATTGATGTGGTGGCAAGCAGATGCAACGTGGCACAAAAGAGGAACAGCGCTATCGAGCCTTCAATAGGCACCTGCAACAGGCCCTGTACGATAAAAAACAGCGAAAAAACTGTCGCCCAGTAAGACTGCCATTCCAATAGACCAGACCTTGGACAGCATGATCTCGCCGGCTGTCACCGGCATCACCAGCAGGTGCTCGATCATACCGTGCTCGCGTTCACGGATCAGGGCGGCGCCGGTCAGAATGACTGACAACATGGTAATGTGACCGACGAGCTCCATTAGCGAGCCGAACCAAGCTGGTGCCAATGAGGGATTGAAACGTACCCGCATTGTCAACACGCCCGCACTACGGCCTTCCCTATACAGATACGAGGTCGGCAACCGCATTTGATTTACGAGGCTACTTCCAGGTTCGCTTGCGTTACGGCCTGCATCTTTGTCGTAAGGAACTCACGGCCTTCGTTTACTCGAATGATGCTCCTTCGTGCTACCAAGGTGTATGGACAATTCCTTGGATGGGACTTTAACCCGCTGGATAAATTGCTGTTACTGCAAACGCCTCAACCTATCTACTTTAGTAGGTGGTAGTTGAGTCACGGCGTTGTTCACGGCGCTGTTTAGCGCATCATCTCAAAAAATATTAGGCAGAATAAGTTCAGCAGCATCGCTACTGGTTGAGCCTCTTGTCTTCCATTTCGCGCTTCCTCCACTCCTCCTCGCGCTTCAATTGCTCTTTTGGCTTCTGCACTCCGCCTTCAATGGTTTCAGGTTTTGGTATCAAGACGTGTTGTTCGGCAGGGGTTTGTGGCTGTGGAGTTTGTCCGATTTCGCGGTTCATCGGTGGGCGGGCTGCTGGAGTGTGGTCAGGCTCTACCATCGGTGGCGATGCTGGGGTCGGTACAGCTGGCTTTACCGTTGCGGATGGCTGCCGCTGTTCGGGGCGTCCGGTTTGTGGCGGTGGAGCTTGCTTGATTTCACGATCAACCGGTGGACGGGCTGGCTCTATCATCGATGGCAGTGCGGAGGCAGGCTCAACTGGCTTTTCTACGCCTGCTGGTGCAATAGTCGGTGCAGCAGTCTTTGGCACAGTAATCTGCCCTCTTTGTTTGAGCGGTTCGGGTTGTCCTTTGTGGTCAGGCTCTGCCTTTGATGGCGGTACGGAGGCCGGTTCAGCTGGTTTTTCTATACCTGACGGGGCAATAATCGGTGCAATAGTCTTTGGTTCAGCAGCCTGTCCTAGCGGCCTGCGCGGTTCAGATTGCCCTTCGCGGTCAAGTGATTGTGCCTGAGTAGACTGTACTTGTGGCGGTGCTGATGGATAGGCTTGCGGTTTGGCTCCTACATCTCTTGAGCGTGGCGGAGCAACAAGCTTGACTGGTGCTACCAGTATGGGCGCTGCCGGTATTACGGTCACCAGCGCAGCTTCATCCAGTGGCTTACCTGAGTTGGTCGCGAGGGCTGGCAGCTGCCTTGCAAAAGACACCGGTTTGGGTGGAGGCGCTGTTTTTGCCACGACTTCTCGCTCCATCGCTACTGCTGGTGGTTTGTGTCCAGGAGCAGCTGCACCACGTAGACTCTCATGATCCGGTGTCACTGTGGCAGCCACGCTGACAGGCGCTGTCCTGATGACCTCTTCCGATACTTCTACTCTGGATCTCGCCACGGGCTGAGACTTCACGAATGTAGTTGCAGGCACAGCGACGACGGCGCCAGGTACTTGTCGGTTGACATAAGTAATGTTGGTCACATTCGTATTGTTGTACACATTGGTGATATTGACATTATTGACAACCGTATTGCTAGTGTTGATGTTGGTGAAATAATTGCGGCTCACCGGATACGCGGGATGGTAGACCTCACGTGGACCGAGGGGAAACCATGCAACTCCACCACCGCTACCAATTGAGAGTGACAACTGAAAATTACTGCCGCCGACAAAAACTACCAGCGCAGGAGCATAGACCGGTCTGGCGATGATCGGCCCAGGAACCCAGCACCAAGTCTCTCTGATGTGAGCCCAGCGGCCATAATGCGACACAGCAAACCCCCACGGCGCATCGTCAACCCAAGTCCAGCCCCAAGGATTGACCCACATCCAGCGACCATCATTGTAGGGAACCCAGTCGACGCTCACCCGGCTAGGCACCCACACGTAGCCATAGCTTGGGTCATTACGCCACGAGCCATATTCGTCAAGATCTTCATAGCCGATCACATCGCGCGAGACATAGCGTGCGGACATCGAGTTGTCACCTCGACGATTGCGTTGGTTAGTCCAAAGATCAAATTCATCTGGTGGCGGTAGAGAGACGTACCTGCCATAATCGCGCAAGTTTGCCCCGAAAAAACGGTACGACTGCTGCGCATAGATGGTATATGCAGAACCTTCACCATATACCTCGCCTCGGCCACTGCGCACGGTGACGGCCGTCGAACGGCCATCTGCATCGACGTCTATCCGGTAGTCGCCAGGCTCGCGAATTAAAAATGCAAGATTAGGCGTATCGATTTCGAACACATCATCAGGACCAAGGCGCAGCACCCTAACGTTTAATGAGCCTTGTGCCAGCTGTAACTGAGCGACGCTGTCGTCAAGATTAAGTAGCTTTGCGCTGGTGCTGTCATCCAAGTGGATTGCGGCTGATCCAATTTGTAGTTCGGCCCGTGCGCCAGCATCCACCCACAAGTGGTCACCTGTAATCAGTGGTCGGTTTCTAGTCGCTTGTACCCATACGTCGTCACCAGCCGGAGAGAAGCTCACGGCGCCACTGATGTAGCCTAGCCGCGCAACGCGCGCTGGCGGATCGGCGCAGGCCGTCGTGGCCCATACGAATGCGACGATGCCGAGACATAACGCGACGACTCGGTTACAACTATTATTCATATGCATGACCGTACCTTATTCTGTAAAAATTTCGATTGCAGCTGCCTGTGCCAATCTATATTCAAATCTGTCATTGAAAAGTACGCAGCCAGGCAGATCAGTCAAAAGAATAGCGGGAGGCGGCATGGTGAACTGATTGGGTTTCATGAGATGCTTCCCCCACCAGTAAATTTTGATTCTCACTCCGCTTTCCAAGGTTGTCTGTTTGCTAGCGTAACGTAAGGCACGTTATCTCTGGTGCCATTTTAATAAACGTCGACAAAACGTTCAAGGCAACCATATGATGATGCAACGGAATATCAGTGCGCATAAACTTGTAATAATAGTAGCTCAGATAACAGCTGGACGGAAGGTGTGAAACGAAGCTGAGCTAAGGTAGAATTCGGCATGGACAGTTTCTGTCTGTGTTTCCAGTCGACCTCGCTACCAGTTTTGAAATGCTCCAAGCTCCTCAAAATTAGTCACAAATAATTTACATAGGCTTGCGACAAACTCGCGTTTAATCCGACGGCAGCCGAAGGTGTGCGGTATGGTTTTTTGGTATTTGTGAGGAAATAATTATGACCGCTTTTCAAGTTCTCAAGCAGCGCCTACCGCAGGAACCTCGTGTTTGGCTGGTTACTGGCGCGGCTGGATTTATTGGGAGCAACTTGGTGGAAGCACTCCTCAGGCTCGATCAGCATGTTGTAGGCTTGGATAATTTTGCTACTGGTTATAGAGAGAACCTGGAGGAGGTGCAGCATTGCATTACGCCGCAGCAATGGGCTCGGTTTCGTATCATTGAGGGAGATATTCGCGATCTAAGTGTTTGTCGAGAGGCGGTGTCGGGTGTGGATTATGTGCTGCATCAGGCGGCGCTTGGTTCGGTGCCACGCTCGCTTGAGAATCCTATTCTTACTAACGAAAATAATATCTCGGGTTTTCTCAACATGCTGGTTGCGGCGCGCGATGCAGCGGTAAAGCGCTTTGTATATGCTGCTTCCAGTTCAACTTATGGCGATCACCCAGGGTTGCCCAAAGTTGAGAATATAATAGGGAAGCCTTTGTCGCCTTATGCAGTGACAAAGTTTGTAAACGAGCTTTATGCCGATGTGTTTAGTCGATGTTATGGATTCCACACAATCGGTTTGCGCTATTTCAACATCTTTGGACGTCGCCAGGATCCTGATGGTGCCTACGCAGCGGTCATCCCGAAGTGGGTGGCCAGCATGATCAAGAATAAGCCTGTTTATATCAATGGCGACGGAGAAACCAGCCGTGACTTTTGTTACATCGACAACGCCGTGCAAGCTAATCTTCTTGCCGCGACTATAGAAGATACCGCTTCCACCAATCAAGTTTACAATATCGCCGTCGGGGATAGAACTACGCTCAATAACCTGTTTGATCAATGCCGTACATTGCTCCTGCCGCACTTTCCACATTTGCAAGAATTTAAACCGGTTTACCGTGATTTTCGTGCGGGTGACGTGCTCCACTCTCAAGCGGATATTTCAAAAGCCCAGTCTTTTCTAGGTTATGCGCCTAGCCACTCAATTGCCCAAGGTCTGAAAGAATCGATGGCATGGTATGTTAAAAACTTGGCCTAAATATAGGGCACCTCTAACAATCCAATTTTGCGAGCAGCCGCTTTGCGGCTTGCCTGCTTACCCCGCTTCGTTACAATACGGTGTTACTCGAAAAAAATTATCATTTACATATCAACTATATGCCGCGCTCAAATGTTTTACTTGTGCCTTGTCTTGCCTAGAAAC
>JANMWF010000112.1:0-4638 GCA_031393845.1 Nitrosomonadales bacterium
CTTTCTAGCAGCTTATGATTTTCTGGTAAACGAACACCAGTTGGACAAAACGCAGAAGGCATTTCTCAAGCACGATACCTTTAACGGTAATGAGATCGTGGCGGGCACGCGCCGCCTGGCGTTGATGAATATGTTCTTGCACAACATTGGCGAAATCGACGGAGAGAGCATGGTGTCGCCAAACGATACATTAGTAGCTGACAGTGGCAAACGCTACGACTATGTGCTGGCGAATCCGCCCTTCGGAAAAAAAAGCTCGATGAGCTTTACAAATGATGAAGGCGAGCAGAAAAAGGACGACCTGACTTACAACCAGCAAGATTTCTGGGCGACGACTTCCAACAAACAGCTCAATTTTGTACAACACATCCGCACCATGCTGAAAACCACCGCGCGCGCTGCGGTGGTAGTGCCGGACAATGTGTTGTTCGAAGGCGGCGCGAACGAGACGGTGCGCAAGAAGTTGCTGGAAACCACCGAGTTGCATACTATATTGCGCTTACCTACCGGTATTTTCTACGCCAACGGTGTGAAGGCGAATGTGCTGTTCTTCGACAACCACGCGGCGAGCAAAGAGCCGTGGACCAAGGTGGTGTGGTATTACGACTATCGCACCAACATTCACCACACGTTGAAAAAGAAGCCGCTACGCTTTGAGGATTTGCAGGAGTTCATTGCCTGCTACAACCCGCTTAACCGCCATGAGCGCAAGGAAAGCTGGAACGAACAGAACAATCCGGAAGGCCGCTGGCGTAAATTCAGTTACGAGCAAATCATCGCACGTGACAATATCCCACATAAAATCCCATACAATATGCGTATGAAAATTAATTTCAACTTAATCAATATATTTAAAACTTTATGAAATTAGCGACTTGGAATGTGAACTCGCTTAAGGTGCGTCTGCCTCATACATTGGACTGGCTGGCGGTTAATCAGCCGGATGCGCTGTGCTTGCAGGAAACCAAACAAGAGAACAGTAAATTTCCCCTGGCAGAGCTACAACAGGCTGGCTATCAAGCTGTGTTCAGTGGGCAGAAGACCTATAACGGTGTTGCCATTATCAGCAAGGCTGTGCCTGAAGACGTAATGTATGGCCTGCCGAATTTTCCGGATGAGCAGAGGCGTGTGATTGCTGCCACGCTCAGCGGCGTGCGTGTGGTATGCATTTATGTGCCGAATGGTCAGAGCGTAGATTCAGACAAATATCAATACAAATTGGCATGGCTGGCTGCTTTGCAGAAGTGGTTAAAGGACGAGTTGGTTCGCTACCCTAAACTTGTGCTGCTTGGCGATTACAACATCGCGCCCGAAGACCGTGACGTGCATGATCCTCAGGCATGGGTGGGCAATGTGCTGGTGAGCGAGCCTGAGCGCGCGGCGTTCAGAGCGCTCGAACAACTTGGGCTGCGCGATAGTTTCCGCCTGTTCGAGCAGCCGGAGAAATCCTATACTTGGTGGGATTACCGCATGATGGCCTTCCGCCGCAATATGGGGTTGCGCATTGACCACATTTTGGTGAGTGAGGCGCTGGTACCGAATTGCACTGCCTGTTCAATAGACCGTACGCTACGAAAGTTGGAGCGTCCATCAGATCATGTGCCGGTGGTGGCGGATATCGTCTGAATTCACCGGCCTGCGCGGCTTTTTTGCGCAGGTCCGGTGGAATGATGGGTTGGGCAACACATGCGCGGGCAGACTTGAAGTTTCACTTTAACGGCAAATAAACATCGGTAATCATTTCCTCTTCTCGCACACTCGGACCGACATTGACGTAGTGGAAGAAGATTGGGAAATAACCGGGGGATTCGCCACTTTGAGGCAACCATGTTTCGAAGAGATAGGCGGCGGCCTTGTTGTTTGAGCGGGAACCAATATCTCTTGCAAGAGCACAACGAAGCTCAGGAATTACCATGTTCCGAATACCGAAAGGATTGGGGCCAACGTCTTTGTCAAAGGTCAGGCAGAAGTCGACGCGGTGTTCGGAAGGCAGCGTGATCCGTGGATTTGTGTAGTGGATGCCGTAGTTTCGGTACTTCAACTGATCTAGCAGTCTGTTTTCGAGCTTCCAAGCGACTAGCTTTTTCACCGTATCATATTCAAGCGCTGGCGACCCGAGGTGTTCAACGGCAACAACCTTTGTTTCAGGGAATGTGACAATTTTGGCTTCCATGGGCGTTCCTATTGTGATGCCCAACGTTTGACATAACCGACTGGCGCGGCTTTATCGCGCCAGTCCGTGTTGATGGATGGGTTGGGCGTCATCGTTACCCAGCCCACGGCAAGTTCAACAGAATGTCTTCCGGTGTCTTCACCTCGTCGGCGGGAAGCCAGCCGCAGCCACCATCTGCTGATTCCAACAGGTAGCGATTGGCTTTTGGATCAAATATTTTTACACGAATGAATGTGCCTGGGGCAATCGTTCGAGTGGGACATGTCGCGCCTTGAAGGGTAAGCCCCTTTCCGGCTGAGCCAGATGCATTGACGAAATACATGTCTCGTTCTTCTAGCACAAGTGCCCGACCATCAGGCGTCAGACGGTACGTGTCATCCTTGTTCCAGAACCCCTGCCATGTTGAAACGCTTACCGTTCCGTTACCTTGCGGAGTTGGTGGTAGGCAGTTTGGGCCTGAGTCGAAGCGAAGTAGCAAAGACAAGCTCTTCGATGTGAATGAGAGAAGATGAAACACACAGGAACCAGCCTCAGGTGTGCCAACAAGTAGTTGGCGTTCCCGGCGCTTACGATCTATTGCTATGACTCGAACCTCCGGGATGTCGCCATCAGCAGCGAAATAGTCATCGCTGTACCTTGACTTCGAAATTCCCACTGTAAGGAGTTTTCGCCAATCTTCCTTGGCCCTCGATGTGCTCAGGTGTACCAGATCTAACACCCCGTCACCGTCTAGGTCGACGCGAAGTCGCTGTATTTCGCCCGCATACACAGAGCTGGCTGCTAACCCAATGAGCAGTGCTATGAGGGGTAGATGCTTAATGCTACGCATATGACGCCCAACGCAATTTAGACGCCTGGCAGCACAAGTCCAATCTTGTTATTGAAAAACGTAAATTTCTGCCGCGCAAGCTATAAGGCATGCCCTGTTTCGCCAGCGTTATCCAGCCCAGCCAGCACCATCTCAGCGGCACGTAGCACGGCGCGTGCTTTATTCTGGGTTTCTATCCATTCGCTAGCCGGTACCGAGTCGGCTACCAAGCCACCCCCAGATTGGACATAGAGAATGCCTGCTTTGACCACTGCAGTACGGATGGCGATGGCAAGATCCATGTCACCGTTGAAGCCAAGATAGCCGACTGCGCCGGCATAGATGCCACGCTTGGTAGGCTCCAGTTCGTCGATGATTTCCATCGCACGTACTTTGGGTGCGCCGCTCACCGTGCCCGCCGGGAAGGTGGCTTTCAAAACCGCAATTGCATCCAGCCCTGGTTTGAGCGTGCCTTCGACATTGGACACAATGTGCATCACGTGTGAATACCGCTCAATTACCATTTTCTCGGTGAGCTTCACCGTGCCCTGCTGCGCGACGCGGCCAACATCATTACGCCCGAGATCTATGAGCATCAGATGTTCCGCCAGCTCCTTGGGGTCGGTCAGAAGTTCTTGCGCCAGCGTAGCATCCTGTTGCGGTGTTTTACCGCGCGGACGGGTGCCGGCGATGGGGCGCACGGTCACGTTGTCACCTTCCAGTCGCACCAAAATTTCAGGTGAAGCGCCGACCACATGATGGTCATCCATGTCGTAATAGAACATGTAGGGTGAGGGATTGATGGACCGTAGCACCCGGTAAAGGTTGAGCGGTGAAGCAGGAAATGGCTGGCTCATGCGCTGCGAAGGCACAACCTGCATGATATCGCCATCAAAAATGTAGCGCTTAGCCTTATCTACGGCCTGTTTGTAGGCTTCCTCACCAAACTCAGAGATAGCCTCTTGGGGAGGAAATTGCGGAGCACGTGGTATTTCCACTGGTTGGCGCAGCAACTGTGCGAGTTCTTGCAGGCGCTGCCGTGCCAGAGCATAAGCATTTGGCAGTTCCGGATTGGCATGTACGATAAAGAAGAGCTTGCCGGACAGATTGTCCACTACCGCCAGCTGTTCGGTGAGCATTAGCAGTATATCCGGCGTGCCTAGCACATCCTGTTTTTGCGTTTTGGCCAGACGTGGTTCGATATAACGTACAGTGTCATACCCGAAATAACCAGCCAGCCCGCCCGTAAAACGCGGCAGGCCGGACAGCGGCGCGACTTTGAAACGCGACTGGTAGTCCTTGATGAAATCCAGCGGATTATCTACATTCTGGACGGTTTCGCCAGTCGGAGTGGTTAGCGTAATGTGCTTGCCGCGCACCGTAATGCGTGTATCGGCGGGTAGACCGATGAAGGAATACCGACCGAACCGTTCACCACCCTGCACTGATTCCAATAGATAGGAATAAGGTTTGTTGGCGAGCTTGAGATACAGCGACAGGGGCGTGTCTAGATCAGCAAAGGTCTCTGCCACCAAAGGGATGCGGTTATATCCTTGCTCGGCAAGTTGATCGAAAGCTTGTTCACAAATGGGATTCAACACGAATTGCTCCTAGCTCAAAAAATGGGAAAACGGCAGCACTAAAAGGGGGCAGCCAC
>JANMWF010000104.1:0-2924 GCA_031393845.1 Nitrosomonadales bacterium
GCCGCCGGAGCTGCCGCCGGGCACGGCATTGGGGTTCCAGGGGTTTTTTACTGGGCCAAAGTAAGACGTTTCATTGCTGGAACCCATGGCGAACTCGTCCATGTTGGTCTTGCCCAGATTTACCGCGCCAATGCGGTTGAATTGCTCAATCACATGCGCATCGTAGGGGGCAATAAAATTAGATAGCATTTTCGAGCCGCAGGTGGTACGCCAATCCATTGCACAGAATATATCTTTCTGTGCAATGGGAATGCCAGTGAGAGCGTGGGTTTTGGATTGCGCTAACAGGACATCAGCTGCGCGTGCCTGCACCAAGCTCATCTCCTCATTTACCGTGATGTAGGCGTTGAGTTTTGAGTTGAGTGCGGCAATGCGGTGGAGATACAGTTGCGTTAACTCAACGCTGGAAATTTTCTTGCTGCGCAATGCGGCGCCTAGCTGTAGCAAACTGGAATTAAGCATGGTCTTGGAACTGGATAATTATTCGATGACTTGTGGTACTAGATACAATCCTTTTTTAATTTGTGGGGCTGCAGCCTGGAATAGCTCGCGTTGATTGTGTTCCGTGACCACATCCTCACGCAAGCGTTGGGTTATGTCCTGAGCGTGCGACATCGGTGCAATCCCAGTAGTATCGACTGCCTGCATTTCGGCGATCAAGCTAAAGATATTCAGAAGCTGGGCGTGCGCTGTTTGCGCTTCCAGCTCGGTCATTCCTAGTCGAGCCAGCCGGGCGACTTTATAGACATCATTAATACTGAGCGACATAGGCTGAGTTCTTTATCTTTATTAAAGGTAGCTTAATAGGTTATCATTAAACAATGTTGCCAGACTAATTTTTTACGATGTCGGGCACATTTTTTCTATTTCGGGATTTTTCATGTTTGGATTTTTTGACAACTATTTTGCTAATGATTTAGCGATAGATTTAGGCACTGCTAACACCCTGATCTGGGCACGCGGCAAAGGCATTGTGCTGGATGAGCCATCGGTGGTAGCAATTCGCCATGGAAGTGGCCCGAACGACAAGAAGGTGATCCAGCAGGTTGGGCTGGCAGCCAAGCAGATGCTCGGGCGCACGCCATGCAATATTACTGTCATACGTCCGATGAGGGACGGCGTAATTGCCGATTTCACCGTCACCGAACAAATGCTCAAACAATTCATTAAGAGAGTGCATAAGTCTGGCATTTTTAGCCCTAGCCCGCGCATCGTGATTTGCGTCCCGTGCGGCTCCACTCAAGTGGAGCGGCGCGCTATCCGTGAATCCGCTTATGGTGCGGGGGCGCGCCGAGTGGAGTTGATTGAAGAGCCTATGGCAGCAGCAATAGGCGCTGATCTGCCAGTAGAAGAGCCAAACGGTTCGATGGTGGTGGATATCGGCGGTGGTACCACCGAAGTGGGTGTGATTTCGCTTGGCGGCGCGGTGTATTCCGGTTCCATACGTGTCGGTGGCGATAAGTTCGACGAAGCTATCATTAACTACATTCGCCGTAACTATGGCATGTTGATTGGCGAAACTACCGCGGAACAGATCAAGAAAGAAATCGGTTCGGCATTTCCTGGCAGCGAAGTGCGTGAAATGGAGGTGATGGGACGTAATCTGGCGGAAGGTGTGCCGCGCAGCTTTACCATTTCCAGTAATGAAATACTGGAGGCCCTCACTGATCCACTCAATAATATTGTCAGCGCGGTGAAGATCGCGCTAGAGCAGACCCCCCCAGAACTGGGCTCGGATATTGCCAGAAAAGGTATGGTTCTGACTGGTGGCGGCGCATTGCTGCGTGATATCGACCGCTTATTGATGGAAGAGACTGGTTTACCCGTGTTAATTGCGGATGACCCGCTTACCTGCGTGGTGCGCGGTTCCGGCAAGGCTCTTGACCGGATGGACAAATACAGTGGGATTTTCACCAGCGATTAAGCATCATATTTAACGGTGTGTGGATAATTTTAAACTAATGCAGTCCAGTAATTTCTTTCTCTTCCGACTTTACTTCCGTAAACGGAAGAGAGCAGCGTTGGTGTTGTAACTGAGAATTGTAAGCAGAAATGGCTGTTGAAACGCCCTAATGGAACAAAACCAGCCCCTTCGCTTCTTCAATCGAGGCCCCTCTCCTGCCGTCCGGCTGGTATTTTTCGCTCTGCTTTCGTTGCTGCTATTGTTTGTGGATGTACGATATCGATATCTGGAATCCATACGTAGTGGCCTTTCAGTCTTGGTGTACCCTCTGCAACGGTTAGTTACGGCACCAGGTAAGCTATGGCATGAGGTTGATGGTTTTTTTTCCTCCCATAACAGCGTGATTCGCGACAATGCTGAATTACGCCATCAGCACACTTTAGATGTCGCGCAGTTGCTGCAGCTGGAGGTACTGAAAGCGGAGAATCAGCACTTGCGTAACCTTCTTATGGTACAGCAGCGTGCCGATTATCCGATGCAGCTAGCCGAAATAATATATGTCGAACGAGACATATTTAATAGAAAAATATTATTGGACAAGGGCGCGCAGGCCAATGTGCTGGCCGGACAGATAGTGATGGATGATAGCGGTATCGTTGGCCAAGTTACACGCGTTTATCCTTGGATGAGCGAGGTCACGTTAATTACTGATAAAGATCACGCGGTGCCGGTGCAGGTGCTGCGCAATGGCTTGCGTGCAGTGGTGTTCGGCTCTGGTGACACGGGTGAGCTAGCACTGCGCTATATGCCCATTAGCTCTGACATTCAGAATGGCGATGTGCTGGTAACTTCCGGCATTGATGGCACTTATCCGCCCGGCCTGCCGGTGGCCAAGGTAATCCGCGTTGAGCGCGACCCTGCCTATCCTTTTGCGCGCATTCTATGTGCCCCGATTGCGGGGGTGGATAAGCGGCGCCAACTGTTGATCTTGTCCGTGCTACTGAAGTTACCGGAGCGCCCG
>JANMWF010000183.1:0-10091 GCA_031393845.1 Nitrosomonadales bacterium
GATCAACTTCCAGCGTTGCAGCAGCGATTCCCGGCGGCAGCATATACCAGAGGTGCTTGCTATTATCCATGATGAAAGAGAATCCAAGTGTTGAGTATATACAACAGGAACAGCCCCAGGCTTACCCAGGTAAGTCCCAGCACGGAGCGCCTTTGCGGACGGAAAATAAAACCCGCAGTCACCAAGGCGCTCATCATCACTGCGGTGAATGCGGTCAGCGCGTGACTGGCATCGACGTGTGCAAGCAAAGGACCTTTGGTGTAGAGCACATCATCCACCGACAGAATGACGATGTCGAACAAGTTACTGCCAAGCAGGTTGGCGATGGCCATGTCCAGCGCTCCGATGCGCAGTGCCGAGATGGTCACTGCCGCTTCGGGGGCGGAGGTTACCGCCGCCACCAGCAAGGTTCCGACAAAACTTTGCCCCCAATCCATCAAATCGGAAATGTCCTTGGCGACAAACGGCAGCCAGGAGCCCACTATAACCACTGCTGTAGCCGCCAGCGCGTAACCTTTAACGGCGCTGCCCAGCGTCACATCCGGATAACGCTCGGCGGATACCTCGGTGTATTCGGAAAGGGTGCGGCGTTCGTAACTGTAAACGGCGCGCATCGCAACGAAGTAGACGAGCACGATGAGCGGTGAGTAAAGCCCCACATGTCCCAATGCCGGGCTCATCCCCGCCTGATCCAGCAGTAGGCTGAAACCTGCGAAAGCGATCAGGATCGTACCCAGTGAAGCCGATAGAATATGTCCTTGAGCGGCGCGGCTATACAGGGTCTCGCGCCGGTACAGCGCATCCAGTATTACCAGAATTAGGAGATTAAACACCGTGCTGCCTAGCACATCGCCGACGGCGATGTTCGGCGCATTGGCGAGCGTGACGGCGGAAATGCCGGTCACCAATTCAGGCAGCGAGGTGGCGGTAGACAGCAGGATGAGACCGACCAAAGAGGCAGACATTCCGGTTTTTTCGGCGATGATGTCTCCATAGCGGGAAAGAAAGTAGCCCGCGTAGCCGATGGCGACGAGACAAAGCAGAAGTTGCAACCAGAGCAGCATATCAGGGCACATCCTTGCCGGTTGGATAGCTGGATAGTACAACGAACCTGCAAGCTCTTTTTAAAATTCTAATTTTGTTATTCCCGTGAAGGTGCGAATCCAGTGGCTTTATCTAAGCACTGCACAGAAATAATGTAGCGGCGGCAAGTAGGTCAGCAAGGGTTGATGGACGAATTGAGATCGTAAATGAGTTTGCAGCAGATGGTTTTCGTACCGGCAGGACAGGTTATAAGCATTCTTAGGTAGGTACGCTCTTGATCCTGGTAATGCGTATTACCTCGGGTATTCCACGCAGACCGCGCATCACGTTGGCCAAGTGTTTGCGGTTACTCACCTGCAAGGTAAAGTACAGTGTAGTGTAGTTACCTTCGTTGGTGAAGTGGACGTTTTCGATGTTGGATTCGGCATCGGCAATCGCTGATGCTGCCTTGGCCAGGACGCCGCGCTGATTAGCTACGACTAATTTAATGCTCACCTCAAAAGGTTTATTGATGTGCTTGTCCCACACCACGTCCAGCCATTTGTCCATGCCACCCCGTCCCTTGCATAACACAGGACAGTCATGTGTATGGACTATCAATCCTTGGCCTTTCTTGATAATGCCGATGATAGGGTCTCCTGGAATGGGGCGACAGCATTTGGCGAACTGTACCGCCATCCCCTCCGTGCCAAGGATAGTGATTACGCTATTGAGTGCGGAATTCTCTTGTGTACCAGCCTCTCCGATACGTGCAAGCTGACGTGCAATAACCATGTTGAGGCGGCGTCCCAGAGCAATGTCAGCGAATATTTCTTCGCGCGATTTTGCACCGACATCCTTAAGTAACTTTTCCCACCGGCTGCTGTCAATGTCCTGTTTCTTAATTCCAAGTGAAGATAGAGCTTGGTTAAGCAGGCGCTCTCCCAGCGCGGAGGATTCGTCAAAGTGCATCGTTTTGAGTGCATGACGAATCTGGCTGCGTGCCTTGCTGGTGACGACATAGCTGAGCCATGCGGGATTGGGGTGAGCATGCGGCGCAGTGATTATTTCCACCCGGTCACCATTTTTCATCTCAACACGTAATGGCGCTAGCTCAAAATTCACTTTGACAGCTACACAGCGATTGCCAATATCGGTATGCACGCTATAAGCAAAATCCACAGCCGTTGCGCCACGTGGCAGCGCGAGAATTTTGCCTTTAGGAGTAAACACGTAAACTTCATCCGGGAATAGATCCACCTTCAGGTGTTCAAGGAACTCCACCGAATCGCCGCTCTGACTTAAGCTTTCCAATAAGCTTTGCAGCCACTGGTGGGTCTTCTTGTGCAGATCATTGAATGATGTCTGCGCGGCCTTGTATAACCAGTGCGAGGCGACACCAGCCTCTGCGATTTTGTGCATTTCCTGAGTGCGAATCTGCACTTCAATGGGCGTACCGTATGGCCCAAACAGAGTGGTATGCAGCGACTGATAAGCGTTCGCCTTGGGGATGGCGATATAGTCTTTAAATTTTCCTGGAATCGGTTTATATAAGGCATGTAGCAATCCCAGCGCCAAGTAACAGGAGGGTACATCATCCACCATCACGCGAAAGCCATAAATGTCCTGTACCTGGGCAAAGGCCAGCGATTTCGCCTGCATTTTCTGGTAGATGCCATATAGATGTTTTTCACGCCCTTGTACTTGGGCAGTGATGTGATGCTCTTCCAGACGCTGGCTAATGGATTCCTGGATTTTGCCTACAACCTCACGACGATTACCGCGTGCAACTTTGAGAGCCTTGGACAGAACTTCATAGCGTTTTGGGTACAGATACTTGAAGCCTAAATCTTCCAATTCCTGATAGATGGCATTGAGGCCCAAGCGGTTGGCAATGGGTGCATAAATTTCCAGGGTCTCGCGCGCGATGCGTTCGCATTTTTCGCGAGACATTGATTTTAGAGTGCGCATGTTATGCAGGCGGTCGGCCAGTTTAATCAGGATGACGCGCACGTCACGCGCCATCGCCAGCAGCATTTTGCGGAAATTTTCTGCCTGTGCATCCTCTTTGGTCTGAAATTCAATCTTGTCAAGCTTACTCAAACCGTCAACCAGTTCGGCCACCGATTTGCCGAATATATTGGCTACTTCTTCATTGCTAATATGGGTGTCTTCCACCACGTCATGCAGTACTGCCGCCATGATGGCTTGCGCATCAAGATGCAGTGGGGTGAGAATTCGAGCGACGGCGATGGGATGCGAAATATAGGGCTCACCGGACTTGCGTAGTTGACCTTCGTGTGCTTCGCCACTAAATTTAAGTGCCTCCCGGATATGTTCGACATCCTTGGGCTTCAGGTAGACGGAGACCTCCTGTAAGAGCATTTCGGCATCGGACATACATGCACCTCCAAAATTTAAATTTGCAAACATCTTCTGTGCAGATTGTCTGCTAAAGTATTCATCTCAACTGTGTACTTGATTATGAAAACTGTATAGGGCGGATATTCAATTTATAAACTATGTATTCTTTAGATCAGTAACTTGAATTTTACAAAATAAATGACAAGGCTAATTATAGCTATTTGGGATAAAGACTAACCCATATAATTTCCTTTCTAATTTTAAGGATGAGTAAATGAACGAAGAACAAGCTGTGCTGAATTTTTTCGCACAAAAAGAAAACCTGTCCTTGGCACTTAGTGTGGCAAATCAGGTGGATGGAACACGCCAGAAATTGAACAACGACTTCTGGCTGGCATTAAGCGAACGTATCGTAGCTAGTACGCCAGACTGGCGCGTATCGACCACTGAAGATCGCAACGCAACTGAAAGCTTGGTTGGACTGTATCTGCAACCTGAAGCAGAACAAAAACTCTATCTGCGCCCCATGCTGGAACAGCAATATCTGGGCGATACTCTGCGTATTTACTATGGGCTTATGTGGAGTGCTGAGCCTACGCTCGAACAAAAACAGTTAAGTGTCATTAACACGCTACACAATACTTTTCAGGAGGCAGGCTTTAAAAGCAATGAGAGTTTCCTGGCTTGGCAATGGACGTCTTATTACCCGCGTAGCATGGATTTCCTTCTGCGTTTTTCCACCACTGCGGATGCGCTGCTAAATGAAGCTACCAGTCTAATGCAAGATCTGTTGGTGGCGCATCGCGATGCTTTGCACATCGCCAACGCAGCTCTGCGTGAGTCTACTTCTCGAAGCGCTGCAATTTCAGTGGTATCACTCGACAAGTTGCGCGTAAACCTCGAGCGTTAAAGTAGGCCCTTAAACCGGATTTTCCAGATCGAAAAATTGATGCTCTATACCGCAATTCTCGGCGAGGTGCGTACCCAGAGCCTGCACACCATAGCGCTCAGTGGCGTGGTGACCAGCCGCAATGAATACCACACCCGTTTCTTGCGCCACATGCACATTCTGTTCGGAAATTTCGCCAGTGAGAAAGGCATCCACACCCAACGCAATCGCCGCTTCGAAATAACCCTGCGCCGCACCGGTACACCAAGCGATCCGACGGATAGTGGGGTCACCCTCACCTATCACTAGCGGCGTGCGCTGTAAGCTGTGCGCAATTTTCCGGGTCAGTTGTGCCAATGTTTGTACTTGCACCAACTCCCCATAACAAGCAATGTCTTGCTCACCGAAGCGGCCACGCTCTATAAAATCCAAACGCTGACCGAGTTGCGCGTTGTTGCCAAGTACAGCATGCGCATCCAACGGCAGGTGGTAAGCTAACAAACTAACATCGTGCTGAAGCAAATGTGCAATACGCTGTTTCTTAATTCCAGTTACAGCAGCATCTTCATTACGCCAGAAATAACCATGGTGAACCAGAATCGCGTCTGCATTCCATGCGGTGGCTGCTTTCAGTAACCGTTGTGAGGCCGTTACACCACTTGCGATGCGGCGAATTTCTGCTCTACCTTCCACTTGCACGCCATTTGGGCAATAGTCACGAAAACGGTCGGGTTCCAGCAGGCTTGCGATATAATCGCGCAAATCATCCAACAACATGACGTTATCTTTATAATTAATTATTTCGATAATACTTTAAATCAGCCACACTAGAACTTAATTCCCCTCTGATTTTTTAAATAGAGAGCAGTGATACAACAATTTCAATCTTTAAATATAATATTTAATATACTTTTCATGGGGTTAAATTCACATCATTTTTTTGTTGGCTATGCAAAATTTAATTCCATCGGATACCTGAATTGTCACACTGATCGTTCATATAATTGCTGCTCGCAGGATGCGACGTATTTTTCCAGACTTATAAAGCATTCGGGTTATATAAATAGATCTCTGAACAACGTAAAACAGTCATATCATGCGTAAATTCTGGCTCTTATTCGCACAAGCCACCACTATCGGGTTGGCAGTATTATTTATTATTAACACTTTGAAGCCCGGCCTACTGTCCTCTGCTACGCGTAGCGGCATAGTGACACTGCATGAAAGCGTAAACACCAGCACCAGCCAAATTCCTGCAGCAGGCTTCAGCGCCGCAGCACGCAAAGTCATGCCCACCGTGGTTAATATTTTTACCAGCACCGAAATAAAGAAACCCATGCATCCATTCATGGATGATCCGCGCTTCCGTTTCTTTTTTGGCGAAGAGTTCGATAGTTCTCCACAACGGGGTTCTAACTTAGGTTCTGGCGTCATTATCAGCCACGATGGTTACATCCTTACCAACCATCATGTGATTGAAGCTGCCGACCAAATCGAAGTGGCTCTGGCCGATGGGCGCAAGGCCAAAGGACGCATTATTGGTTCCGATCCAGAATCCGATCTTGCCGTCATCAAAATCGACCTGCCTGGCATCATCCCGGCCATCACCTTCAGCCGCCCAGACCAAGCGCAAGTAGGTGATATAGTGTTGGCCATCGGCAACCCGTTCGGCGTAGGGCAAACGGTGACAATGGGCATTGTCAGTGCAGTGAAACGCAATCACCTCGGACTAAACACTTTCGAAAATTTCATCCAGACCGACGCGGCAATTAACCCTGGCAACTCAGGTGGCGCACTGGTAGATGTAAACGGCAACCTGATCGGCATTAACAGCGCGATTTACTCGCCCAATGGTGGATCACTCGGTATCGGTTTCGCTATTCCTGTCAGCACGGCAAAAAAGATTATGGAACAGATTATCCAAAGCGGCTCGGTGACGCGCGGCTGGGTCGGCGTAGCAGTACAGGAGCTCACGCCAGAACTAGCGGGATCGTTTAAGATCGGCAACATACAGGGAGTGTTAATTTCGGAAGTGGTGCGTGGTAGTCCAGCGGACAAAGCCGGGGTGCATGCTGGCGACATTCTCACCATGGTAGACAACAAACAGTTGCTAACAGATTCCAGCTCTATGCTGGAAACCATTTCCAGTTTATCGCCCGGCAAGGTTGTCGTATTCAAGCTGTTGCGCAATCAGCGTGAGGTGGTGGTGCAAGTCCAAGTTGGTAAGCGACCTAGACCGAAAAAACTGGAATAAAACTCCAGAGTACAAACTAGCCGAATGCACATAACTTATTTTCTGCAACTGAAATAAGAGAGAGGGTTATCCGTTTTTCGTTTCGGCCACTTTCGTGTCTTTCATCATCCACCCAGACACCACGATGCCCACTTCATACAATAGCCACAATGGTATGGCGAGCATAAATTGCGATACAACGTCCGGTGGGGTGAGGAGCGCTCCAAGAATAAACGCACCGACAATAACGTAAGGTCGGATTTCCTTGAGCTTGTCGATACTTACCATATCCATTTTAACCAACACCACCACTGCCACCGGCACTTCGAAAGTAGTACCAAAAGCAAGGAACATCCCCATTACGAAACTCAGGTATTTGTCAATGTCGGTCATCACCGCAACGCCCTGTGGTGCTGCGCCACTGAAGAAACCAAATACCAAGGGAAACACCACGAAATACGCAAATGCCATGCCGCAAAAAAACAACACAACACTGGCCATAACGAGTGGCAACATCAAACGCTTTTCATGTGCATGCATTCCAGGCGCGACGAAAAGCCAAGCTTGGTACAATATATAAGGCAATGCAATCAGGAACGCAGTCATCATCGCCACTTTAAGTGGCACAAAAAATGGAGTAATAACATCTATAGCGATCATCTGCCCGCCTTTTGGCAACTTAGCGAGCATCGGTTCTGCGAGTAACGCATAAAGATCACTTGCCCATGGAACAAGACATATAAATACCAACAACAACCCTCCAAAAGCATATAGAAGGCGGGTGCGTAATTCGAGCAGGTGGGAAATGAAGCTTTCGCTAGTACTCATTAATCGATGGGGAAACTTTTTTGCTCGGGAGTCATCTGCAACTCGGGCTGTGCCTGCTGCACGCCAGCTTTTTTAGGTTGAGTAACGGCACTATGAGGTTGCTGCACTAACTGATCCTGCAACACCGTCTGATCGTTAATACTGACTTGCTGATCTGCTTTTTGCCGCAATTGACGCAATTTCTCCTCCTGAACATGCAAATTACGAGCCGCCTCTTGCTGAGCATATAAGTTACGTGTCGCCTCTTGATACGCTGATGAAATCGTTTTAAATTCAACCTCATCTGCCAAACCCACACCACTCGCACGCACTGAACCTTCGATATCGTCGCCACCTTGTTTACTCAAGAGTGGTGCGCCTATATCTCTTTCGTTAGCCTTGGGAAGATTCTTCTGCTCTGAATTGCTCTGCTGCACGGTGGGTTGCACCTCTGAATTCAATTGCGATTGTTGATTGACGCCCTCCCTAGCCTGCTCCACTTGTTGATTGAGAGACTGCGTGACTTCTTGCGCATGCAGGTTAAGGGTTTGTGTGACCTGATTCACTGCTTCTTCGGCACTCTTGTATTCCTGCTGTACCTTTTCCTGCAACTGACGCAACTCCTCAATGCCTATGTCCCGCGCGATGTCAGCCTTGACGCTGCTGATGTAGCGTTGCCCACGGCCCAGCAAATGACCAAGAGTACGCGCCACCTTGGGCAGACGTTCCGGGCCGATGACGATAAAGGCGACCACCGCAATTACCATCATCTCGGAGAAATTAACATCAAACATGGCTGCTAAGTCGGCCTATGCGTTGGTGTGACTCTTGTCTTTAACTTCGCCTTCGATGGTCTGACCACCCTGTTCCACTTGCTTGTGAGTGTCATCTTTAGGCACTTCTGGCTCTGAACGCATACCTTCCTTAAAGCCCTTCATCGCGCCTCCCAGATCACTGCCCATATTGCGCAGTTTCTTGGTACCAAATATGAGAATAACAACTAACAATACAATCAACCAGTGCCAAATACTGAATGAACCCATTTTTATTTCTCCTAAAAGTTTAAGTGGCGTTAATCCCGCCGCACCATGGATGGAATGTTTCCGCCAATGATATGAATATGCAGATGAAACACTTCTTGCCCTCCACCGATGCCAGTGTTTATGACGGTGCGGAAGCCATTGTTTAACCCCTGCTCTTTTGCCAACTTAGGCGTCAACAACAACATTTTCCCAAGTAGCGCCATATGACTGTCATTGGTTTCCATCAGTGATGCCAAGTGCAGCTTGGGGATCAGCATGATATGCACCTGCGCGATTGGGTGGATGTCGTGGAAGGCAAGCAACTCGCCGTCATCATACACCTTTCGGCTAGGGATTTCACCGCGAACTATCTTGCAAAAAATGCAGTTATTCACTCTTCCCTCCTAGACCTCACTCCAACTCCTGATAATTCGATGACGTGAACCAGTAGACATGTGCCATACCGGTAAATTCACTCCTGACAATGAACAAATAAAATCTAGGAGGCGTTACCCTTACGACCAGCCTTCTCATCAAGTCCGGAAACCCCTACCCGTTGCGCTAGCTCATTCAGCACATCGTTTACGCACAAGCCATGCTGCGCCAGCATAACCATACAATGAAACCACAGATCAGCGGTTTCATATACCAAATGTTGTTTATCGCCGCTTTTAGCTGCCAGCAGTACTTCGGTGGTCTCTTCGCCAACTTTTTTCAAGATAGCATCTTCACCTTTGTTAAACAGTGTGGCCACATATGAGCTTTCAACTGCTGCACCTTTGCGCGCCACTATTGTTTCCATCAACTTTTGCAAAATATCGTTTGTCATTGCTTATGATTTCTTCTGGTAAATTTCGTCGGGTGATTTAAGTACCGGGTCGATTTCCACCCACCTTTCTTTTTCCAGGCGACTAAAGAAGCAACTGGCTCGCCCGGTATGACAGGCGATTCCGCCAGCCTGCTCCACTTTCAATAAAACCACGTCGCCATCGCAATCAAGGCGGATTTCCTTCACCCGCTGAATATGGCCGGACTCTTCACCCTTATGCCACAACTTTTTACGCGAGCGCGACCAATATGTGGCCTCGCCCGACTGGACGGTACGCTTAAACGCCTCGCGGTTCATCCACGCCATCATCAACACGCAACCTGTACTTGCATCCTGTGCGATGACTGGTACCAAACCATCTGCCGCCCAGCTTATTTTATTCAACCAGGTGTCGCTCATAACCGCACCTCAATACCTTGTTGCGCCATATATTGCTTGGCTTGTTGTATCGTGTATTCGCCATAGTGAAAAATACTGGCCGCCAACACCGCATCCGCGCCGCCCAGCTTCACACCGTCCACCAAGTGCTGTAGCGTTCCTGCGCCGCCGCTGGCGATGAGGGGAATTTCCAGCGCATCCGTTACCGCGCGAGTAAGCTGTAAATCGTAACCAATTTTGCTGCCGTCACGATCCATACTAGTAAGCAGGATTTCTCCCGCGCCCAGTGCCTGCATCTTTTTAGCCCATTCCACCACACCGAGACCGGTAGCCCGGCGTCCTCCGTGGGTGAACACCTCCCAACGACCAGGCTGTATCTGTTTGGCATCTATTGCCACCACGATACATTGTGAACCATAGCGCCCTGCCGCGTCCGCCACCAGTTGCGGATTGAGCACGGCAGACGTGTTAATGCTTACCTTGTCGGCACCCGCGTTAAGCAGGTTACGCACATCTTCCACTTGGCGCACCCCGCCACCCACAGTG
>JANMWF010000188.1:0-6316 GCA_031393845.1 Nitrosomonadales bacterium
CTTTCGTCATTTGGGCAATCGCATGGCGTGTACGGAAAAAATGCCAGCCATCAATATTCTCTTCGCGTGTGCTACAGATTCCCTGTTTTGGGCTAGTCAGGTGAGTAGTTTCCCATCCTAAAGCACGTTGTTCCTTAAGAATGGAGAGAGTACGAAAAGTATAGCCACTATGCAGTGGAATGGAGTGATCGAGGATGTGTAGGATGTGCATTGCTTTTTTAAATCGTTTGCGTATTTTTAAATCGTGAATTTAAATTCAAAGCGCAGTAATTAATAGTGGCCAGGTATAGCGTACTTTTTTTAAAGAGTATCTATTCAGATTTTTAGTCTCAGCATCTTGTATATCATTCCATCAGGTCGTGCGCGTCTTTAATTTGTCCGCGATAAGCATCAAAAATTTTGCGCAGAGCATCGTCCATTGAAATGACTGGCTTCCATCCCAGTTCTTCGCAGGTATTGGTGATCTTGGGAACACGGTTTTGTACGTCCTGGTAGCCATTGCCGTAATAGACTGCCGCAGTGGTTGTTACAAGTTTCACCTTGCTTGCAGAATTGCGGTACTCCGGGTATTCCTCGGCCAGTTTCAGCATCATGGTAGCCAAGTCACGGATGGAATAGTTGTTGACCGGGTTGCCGATGTTGTAAATTTTGCCGGAAGCGATGCCATCTTTATTTTCAATAATCTTCATTAGTGCGGCAATACCATCGTCGATATAAGTGAATGCACGTTTCTGCTGCCCACCGTCCACCAAACTTATATTCTCGCCGCGCACGATGTGGCCGAAGAATTGTGTCAGCACGCGCGAACTTCCTTCTTTAGGGGTGTGTATGGAGTCCAGTCCAGAGCCGATCCAGTTGAATGGACGGAAGAGAGTAAAGTTCAATCCCTGTTCCATCCCATAGCCCCAAATCACGCGATCCATCAATTGTTTGGCACAGGAATAAATCCACCGCGGTTTATTGATCGGGCCGCAGATAAGCTCAGAATTTTCGGGGTCAAATTCTTCATCGTGACACATGCCATATACTTCAGAAGTAGAAGGAAATATCAGATGTTTCTTGTATTTAACGGCTGCGCGCACGATGGGCAGGTTAGCTTCGAAATCCAGCTCAAATACACGCAGCGGTTCCTTGACATAAGTGGAGGGCGTGGCAATTGCCACCAACGGCAAAATCACATCGCACTTTTTTACATGATATTCTATCCATTCTTTGTTGATGGTGATGTCACCTTCAAAAAAGTGAAAGCGTGGCTGATCGAGCAAATCAGTAATACGGCCAGCGTTCATATCCATGCCATACACATCCCAATCAGTCGTAGCAAGGATGCGGTTGGACAAGTGGTGTCCGATGAAGCCGTTTACGCCAAGGATTAAAACCTTTTTCATTACTATTTCCTTAAATAGATGCACTGCAAAGTAGCATGCGTGTTATGAGTTATTAATTAAACTAACTTAAGAGGGAAAAAATGAGCCAACTATATTGGTGCAATGAGCATCATTGAGTCCGCTTTGTCGACGCCAAGCGACTTCGTCGCCATGCTCCAGTAAACGTTTGGAACATGCTTGCCGATAAATCCGGCTGCGCCGGTAATCCAAACTTTCATTTAATTTTTTATCCGTGGATTCAAATTAGAAGTATATTATTTTGTGCTGCTTGTGGGTCATGTTGAATAATTGGAACTGCTTTGCTGCATGTTGCGAAGAAATGCCTCGAACATTAACAGTGTCCACAAGGGTGTGCTGTAATCGCGCAGCCCGGCTTGATGATGATCGACCAGTTCATGGAGGTAATCCGCATTAAAGTAGCCAGTGGCAGCCAGCGTTGGGCCTAGCACTGCCTGTCGGACTTTCTCTTTCAGGGGGCCGCGGAACCAGCTTGCAAGCGGCACAGCGAAACCCATTTTCTTGCGATATAAAATTTCATTTGGCAGGTAAGGCTCCATCGCTTTCTTGAATACATACTTGCCTTCCCCTCTCTGAAGCTTGAGCGATGCGGGTAAGCGCGAGGCCCACTCCACCAATTTGTGGTCAAGCAGAGGTTCCCGTACTTCGAGTGCGTGCGCCATGCTGGCACGATCAACCTTGGTGAGAATGTCTCCTACGAGATAGGTCTTGATGTCGAGGTATTGCACTCGTGCCAAGGGTTCCTGGGCAGGTGAGCGTGCATCGTGCCGGTACATCACTTCCACTGCGCGGTAGCCTCCCAGTGCTCGACTAAAGTCCGGGCTGAAGAGGCGTGCGCGCATTGCATCGCTCAAGAGCGAAATGCTATGAAAATAACCTTCTACCGAATCGCGCGCCATGCCTTCAAGCGTGGATTTGGCTCGAAAAATTTTAGGTGCCCAATCTGCTTTTGGATAGAGCTTGCCCAGCAGGCCGAATACGGGGCGACGCACAGCAGATGGAATGAAGCTACGCATGTGTTCTTCGTTCAGATGCCAGCGATAACGTCGGTAGCCAGCGAAGTTTTCGTCACCACCGTCGCCGGAAAGCGCGACAGTGACGTTTTTTCGCGCCAGTTGGCACACGCGGTACGTGGGGATGGCGGAGCTGTCTGCATAAGGTTCATCGTAGAGTGCAGCTAACTTATCGATGAGATCGAAATCATCGGCATCAACTTGTTCCACTCGATGATTGGTGTGATAGCGTGTTGCGACTTTCGCTGCGTATTCGGATTCATTGAATGCCGGATCGCCGAATGAGATAGAACAGGTGTTCACCGGTTCGGTGGACAATTCGGCCATCATGGCCACCACGGCGCTGGAATCTACACCACCGGAAAGGAAAGCCCCCAGTGGTACCTCTGAGACCAAGCGGATTTTCACGGATTCGCGTAGCAGAGGTATGAGTTCTTCTTGTGCTTCGGCTTGCGTCATTGGAGTTAGGGGCTGGAATGGTACGTCCCAATATTCTCGCGGCTGCGGAATTGGCTGACCGCGCTTCACGGTGAGGGTATGCGCGGGCGACAGCTTTAAAGCTTGTTGGTAAATGGTGCGCGGTTCGGGAACATAGCCGTAGGCGAAATATTCCTCAATCGCGCGTGGATCAATGTCATGTCGCAACGCTGGATGGGCGGTCAATACCTTGAGCTCGGAACCGAAGATAAGTTGACCGTCGTCGAGCAGCGCATAGAAGAGCGGCTTCACACCGAGACGATCGCGTGCCAGAAAAAATGTTTCCTTATTGCGGTCCCATAACGCGAACGCGAACATGCCGCGGAAACGCTCGACGCAGGCTTCACCCCATTGCTCCCAGGCATGCACGATAACTTCAGTATCGCAGCGGGTGCGGAAGGTATGGCCCAGTGCTTGCAGTTCGGGTATCAAATCGACGAAGTTGTAAATTTCGCCGTTAAACACCACCACCACGCTGCCGTCTTCGTTAAATAGGGGCTGGTGTCCGGAGGAGAGGTCTATGATCGAGAGCCGCTTGTGCGCCATTGCCATTCCTGGCTCAGCGTGCAAGCCGCTCTCATCTGGGCCGCGATGATGCTGAGTCTGATTCATGCGCACAAGTAGCGCCTGGTCAATGGGGCGCTTGGCTTGCGTATCAAATATGCCGGCTATGCCACACATGATTTTGTTTTCATTTTTATTATGTTATTTGTCTCTATTTTAAATCAGCCAGATTTTAAATTACCCAGCACTGTGTCATATACGCCCAGGTATCCGCGTACCATGGCCGACATCGAAAAGTGTGCCTCAATTTTGGCTCGCCCCGCTGCGCCATGCGTGTGAGCACGTGCACTATCTTGATAATACATTAGCAAGGCATGTGCCATCGCTTTCGGGTCGGCAGGCGGTACCAGCGTGCCAGTAATGCCCTCGTCTACCAGTTCGCTGTTGCCGCCGACGGCGGTTGCAACTACCGGCAAACCGCATGCCATCGCTTCCAGAATAGTGTTGGATACGCCTTCGCCCAACGACGATAAACAGAATACGTCGAATTGGCGCATCAAATCCGCTATGTCGTCACGGTTGCCAGGTAGCCAGGCTAGATGCTCAGCGTTGGATTGCTTGAGCAAAGCCTGACAAGTTGTGCGCGCCACGCCTTCGCCAACAATAACCAGCCGCGCGCGGGCACTGATCTCAGGCTTAAGTTCGAGCATACGCAGAAAAGCACGCACCAAATTTGGATAGTCCTTTACCTCCGCCATGCGTCCCACGGCACCGATCACAAATCCTTCCGGCGGGCAAAACCCTGGCGGCCCGTAGTTAATTCTTGGTGCTGTGAACGGTGTGAATTTTACACTATCGACGCCGTTGTAAACTTGGGTAGCGCGTGTCGGATTTACGCGTACGGTATCGATTAACCAGCGCTCCAGATCTTTGCTCACTGGAATGTAATGCTTTACCAGCGGCCGGATTGCTCGCCGCAGTAAATTGTATTTACGACTCTCGCCCCGCAAGTCGAACATGTCACGCCCATGCTCGCCGTGCACTCTGTTACTGATGCCAGCGGCAGCGGCGACAACCTGCCCTTCCAAGGCCGCGAGGTTGCGCGTATGCACAATGGCTGGCTTAAGCCGCCGCAGCTCACGAAACAATCGGCCATACAGGCCTATATCATTGCCATCGCGCTTGTTGAGTGCCACCAATTCTACAGGTTGATTCAGGCGCTTATGAAATTCGCTGTATCCGTTCAAGCATACGATAACGTGGCGATAGCGCTCTGGGGGCATATGGTTAATCAAATTCACGATGCCATTTTCCATGCCGCCCACGCCAAAGTGGTGAATAACGTGCACAATCAACGGTGGATTATTATGGTGCATGTGTTTCTTGCTTGGCTACTTCATTAAGGCTGGCATCGATTGCCGGCAGCATATCGTTGGCAAAAGATTGCAGTGACGACGCCGCAGATTCTGGCGTACCTTCATAGGGGGTAGAAATAATGATCACTGCACCATCGTCACGCTGTCCGAATAGCTTGGCCTTTGCCAAAAGCAACTTCGCCAGATAGGGGTTGGTAGTATATGTACCGCCCAAGCTATTCCAACTCCAGATCAATAATCGGTTGTTGGGGGCACGCAATAATGTTTGCTGGATTGTTTCATTCTTGCCATGGAGAGAAATTGCGCGCTGCCCTTCACCCACCTTGCTCCATATTGGATGTTTTTGCTGGATCATGTAATTTTGGGAATTAATTAATTCCGCATCTTGGCGCTGAGTCTGGTAATAACCGAGGTACACGCTGATGATTTTATTGTCCTTGCGATAAGTGTGGATGGCTTGCGCATTGGCGCCAACGTAGTGTGGCTGCCAATCCATAAGTGGCGTAGCTTGTAAATTCCAGCCTTGATTTGACTCAGGCAGTTTAATCGTGAGCCCATCGGTTTTGATTGGACGGCTGTCCAAATAAGCCGCGTAGGCAGGCCACAAGGCTGCAATCAGAATGGTGATAACACCCGCCATGAAAAATCCTCGGCGCGTGATCGTCCCACGAGCCGAATTAACAGCAATCCTGTTTTCTTGCCGTTGGTGATCTGGCTGATCTTCCCGCCAGAAAGCGCCGATCCAGAATAGCAACGTCATAACGATTCCGAAAAAGACCCAGCCGTAGATGTAATGATCAACGCCCAATGCCAATTGCATATTGCTTAAGTGAGCGATCATCACGATCAAGTAAGCGCGCATCCCATTGGCAAAAATGGGGACGATCAATGACAGTGCAGCAAAAATGAGTCTGCGTTTATTACTGCGATAGGTGAGATAGCCATATAAGGTGCCCAGAGTGAAAGATGCGATCAGGTAGCGCAAACCGCTACAACCTTCTACGACGGACCACTGGCCACTAGGTATTGTGAAAAATGTTCCTTCGCGGTAAACCGGAATACCTGTTATTTGCAGTGCGGTCACTACAAAATCGGCAGTGAAATCCATTAGTGGGGGAATCAAAAATTCCCCAAAAGGAACGGCAAAAAACAGGAATCCGAGGGGAAAAGTAATCGCGCGGGCTACCCGCAGCCCCAGCATAGTCCAGACCGTCACCGGGATCATTGCTACTAAACACAACTGAGCGATAACCTGCACACTTCCGGCATCGGCAAGCAGCCAGCCAAGGCCTAGCCCTGCCAAGGCCAACAAGCCACGGTAATCCGGGCATGGGGCTATCTCGGCAAGCGATTTGCGCTTCATCCATATGAGATAAGCACTAATCGGAAAAATAAAAAAACCGTGGGTAAAGGTCTCTGATCGCAGCCAGATAGCGACGGTGGATAATACGGTTTGCTGGTAAATGGCGAGAATTGTAGCGATGGCTGCAAGCGTGAGGATGGCCATAAAGCGCCATTGCAATACTGGCTGCCCGGTTTG